>CAIQND010000419.1 GCA_903873045.1 uncultured Methylococcaceae bacterium
GACTACCGTCGCATTAAACAGCCGCCTGAATACCTCGATGCGGCCGGTCATTATCATCACCAGCAACCGCGAACGTGACTTGCCGGAAGCCTTTTTGCGCCGCTGCGTTTACTACCATCTCAACCTGCCAGCCTTTCGTGATCATAAAGACAATACTAAAACGTATGAGCCGGATAATGAAGTCACCCTTGATAGCATTGTGGAGAAACGCTTAAAAATTAAGCTTAACGCGGAGGAAAGCAAAAAACCTAATGCAGAAAAGACCATCTGGGCTGGCGGCGTGTCCCTGTTCCACCATCTTCGCACCGAAGTGCAATTGCAAAAGCCGCCGTCCACGGCAGAGCTGCTTAATTGGTTACAGTTACTGCATAAACGCTGCCAGCACACGCCCTCATTAAGTAATGAGGCCACCCAGTCCTTGTTTCTTAGCAGTGCCAGTGTCACCTTATTCAAGCACAAGGAAGATCAATGCCGTGCCAAGGGGCTGATCACCGCCTGGTTAGCAAAGCCCGCTAATTAACCCTGTGGACATTCAGTCTTTTCGTGACCGCCTTAAGGGTCTGGACGCTTTGTTGCGAGACTACGGCATGGGCTGCGGCGTTGATGTCTGGCAATCGGTGTTCTTATTGCTGGAGCACCTGGAACAACAAAGCCGATTACCGGACAATCCTCAGCAATTAGCACCGCTGTTAGGGCCGTTGTTTTGCCGAAATCCCGAAGACCAGGCACGTTTTCCGGTGCTGTTCGAGCAATGGCTAAACGACGGACAAGGGCCGTCCATCGCCACAAACAACCGCTTCACTACGCCAGAACAGCCGGTTATGAGCGCCGCGCGTGCCAAAATAAATCGAAGTGGCTGGTTTTGGATTGCCGGTAGTCTGACGCTACTGGCAATTTTAATGGTCGGTATTCTTTTTTGGCCAAAACAACCTCTCGTTGCACCACCGCCACCGCCACCGATTGACGAGGCTCCCCCAACTTTTTCTTTGCCCAAGACCCCCGTCATTCAAATTCTTGATCAAGTCGCGCCCCGGCTATTACCTGAACCCATTAAGCTCGACGAAACGCTCCAGCAACGAATAGAGCATACCATTAAATGGGTGCCTTGGGGTCTGGCGCTGTTATGGTTAGCCCAGCGGTACCAACGGCGCTGGCGGCTGCAAACCCAGACGGGTAATGGCGATGATTTGATCAATAATATCCGCTTTGAGCGTTTGCTTACCCCCATTTTTGGCGGTGCCGAAGCCGAACGGGCCTTGCGTGATCTGCGTTCGGCCCGTGTTGAGCCTACCCGCCGCCTGGATCTAAAAGCCACGGTAGAAGCCACTGCCCGCTCGGGCGATTACTTTCATCCGGTGTACCTTAACCGGCGTTTTCCACCCGAACATCTACTGCTGGTGCGCAGTTTAAATCGTAAGGATCAGCAAGCCGCACTGGCAGAAGAGCTGGTTAAACGCTTTAACAAACTGGGTCTGCAAGTCAAAGCCTACCGGTTCCGTGACGATCCCCGCTGGCTGCTACGCTGGGTCGACAACGGCGAAAATGAATATGTGGAACTCTCCCAATTGGTCGCCCGCCACGGCGCTGCCCGTTTACTGATCATCAGTGAAACCGACCTCCTGTTTCATCCCTTTAGCGGTGAGGCACGACCCTGGCTGACCGAATTTGCGCCCTGGCAAGACCGTATCTGGTTGCATCCGCGCGATGCCGACCCTGAACATGCCGCACTACTGGCAAAAAACTATTTTACCCTGCTGCCATTAGCACGGGACAGCCTGCCGGAACTGGTAGCCCGACTTACCCGTCTTGATGCCGCGCAGTCTACGTCAATACAGCCGCCATTGCCGCTGCCTGATTTACTGGCTGCCGAACCGGATGGTTGGCTGGGTGATAAACCACCCTATGGCATTGACCTTGCCGATTTGGTACGGCAACTGGAACACTTTCTTGGCAGTTACGGGTTACGCTTGCTCCGAGCCGTCGCCGTTTACCCTCAACCTCATTGGGATTTAACTCTGGCGCTGGATTTCTTATTATATGGCCAACTCAAAGACGCCGATCCACCGGCACGCCGCGAACAGCGCTTGGCGCGTTTATGCCGTTTGCCCTGGCTGAAGCAAGCCCATCTGCCACAATGGCTGCGTGACTATTTGTTAATCAACATGAGTCGCGAAGAACGGCAAATCATTGCCCACACTTGGCAGCGCTTGTTCAAACAGGTAACCGAACAAGACGGCGAAGGCATGCTAAAACTGGAAATTAGAACACCCACCAAGCACCATCTCAAGTGGTGGCTGGCCGATCTGCGTGCGATGAAAAACGCCGAAAACATTAACGACCCAATCTTTATCAACATTCTCCTCGGCGGCAAATTGGGGCTACTGGATTTTCAGTTGCCGCAAGCACTGGCTAAGTTACTACCCAATACCGGTCATTGGTTGTATGTACGTCCGGCATTGCTGGCAATCATGCTGGCGACTTTCAGTATGTGGGGCTTGGCATGGACTTGGCAACACGAAGGCAAACCCGCTTTAAGCACGTTTTTACAAGAGCGGATAGATCGGCAAAACGCGGACTGGCAAGTCAACCTTACTTGTCAGCCGACCACTCAGAAATTGGCCGATGCCTTGGTAAAAGCCCTGCAAACCGATAACTTTAAGGCCAGTCAAGCCTTGGCTCTAAACCAGTCAACGTTTAAGCATAACCAAATAAACTACCCCGTGGGCGCTGTAGATATTGCCAATCAGGTGGCGCAACATTTGCGCTGGCTCACTTATGGCGCAGCGGTGACAGTGACGGAAGCGCCCGCTTTACCGGCAAAAATACTGCATGTTCAACTGGGTAAAACCTATCAGCACACGGCCGGATTTAATGATAGCTTAAGCATTTCTTATCAAGCACCTGAACACGACCCCAAACCTTATAATGTCCTGTTTGAACCTCAAATGATCAACATTAACCCCGGCACTTTTATGATGGGTTCCACCGATAAAGAAGCTGGTCACAATGACGATGAAAGCCCACAACATCAAGTGACTTTTACCCGGCCTTTTGCCATCGGCAAATATGAAGTGACCGTTAAAGAATATGCCCAATTTGCCGAAGTGACCGGGCGAAAATTGCCCGATATTAACGACAAGCAAGGCAATGATAAGTTACCCGTCACCGATGTCAGTTTTGCTGACGCTCAGGCTTATACTGCATGGCTCTCGCAACAATCCGGCCAAGCCTATCGGCTACCTTCTGAGGCCGAATGGGAATATGCCGCCAGAGCCGGTAGCAACACGGCGTATTGGTGGGGTGACAGTATCGGCAAAAATCATGCCGTTTGTAATGGTTGCGGCAGTCAATGGGATGGCAAGCAAACTGCTCCGGTAGGCTCGCTAAAACCCAATAAATTTGGCCTTTACGATACCGCCGGTAATGTCTGGGAATGGACGCAAGATTGCTGGCATGGCAATTATCAAAACGCTCCTGCGGATGGCTCAGCTTGGCTTAATGCCAATAACGGACATTGCGATCGCCGGGTGGCGCGGGGCGGTTCGAGGAGCAGTAACTCACTGGATTTGCGTTTGGCCTTCCGCGACAGGTACTACTATACAGAGCGATTTCTCCCCGGTTTTCGTGTCGCCAGGGCCTTGTAACTTTATGCTTTGTGCTTTGTCCCTTTGCTTTTGGGGTGCAGGGGCGTAGCCCCTGCGCGATTTTTTTTTGGAGATTGTAATGATTCAACACGCTAAAAATGCCATGCCTAAAGTGGTGGAAGATTGCCATGAATTGTTGGCCTGGATCATTCCCAAGCTGGATCAGTACCCGCGTAACCGCGTAGGTCGGGTTAGCGATAGCGTAACCCGACGCATTGGAGCCGCACATGTCGGGTTACGTTATCTCGCTACGCTCACTAAGCTAACCCGACCTACTTGGCTATTTATTTTTGTATTATGCAGC
>CAIQND010000420.1 GCA_903873045.1 uncultured Methylococcaceae bacterium
GGTTTTCGAGTTTTCGGATGTTGGGACGCGATAAATAAAGACGCGATAAATCGCGTCTCTACGTTGACGATACCTGTATATTGCTGCTCATGTGTGGTTAATAGGCTATTCATTGTTCATAGTTTAAGGTGATTTCCGGAGCATATTTTACCCATTAAAAGTAGGATTTTCCCAATCAAGCAAGCGATTGGAATTGTCTAGTGGGCAAGTTATTTTGCAGAAATCACCCCATAACTTTCATCTGATGCCGGTCTGGGTTTGCAACCCTGACCGAAGGGTTTAAAGACTTCAGCCGCTTTTAAAATGTAAGTGACGGGTTACAAACCCGGTCATGCTTCAGGAAGGCTAATCCACGGCTCGCGTAACGTAGCAAGAAACAACGCATTAAGCTGGCAAAGCGGCTCCGGCTTTTGCTCGCGTAGTGGAATCCTGGATTTTAGTCGCTCCAATTCGGCTTCGACAAAGGCATTGATACTTGCCACCGGTTTGGAATAGCCCAACTCCAGCGCGACACTTTTCTTTTGAAGCAGCATTTCTATATCCGCCAAGAGTTGGGTTTCACCGTCAATCAGATGCAGTAATTTTGCAAACTCAATAGGCGCAGTCGTGCCATAGCGCTCAAGCCAGCGCACCGATAACAACGGACGTAACACATAAAAATATTTCTTGATAGGCACTAAGTCGGCACGTAAATAACCACGATAATTGGTTTTTGCCATGTTGCGGTAATGGTAAATCCCACTTTCGCACGAATATACTAAAGGCAATAACTGTCTGGCACCTTCAGCAAACGCACCGACCTCGGTGTATTTGAACGGCGATTGCAGCCACTCAACAAAAGTCGGGTTCGATTTCTTAAACAGGCGCAGTGCCTTTCTTATATCCCAGCCATTAAGATCAATATCATCCGTGATGGCGTATTCAATAACATCACGCAGTTCTTCAAGATCAACCGCAAGATACCAATCCGCCGGACGGGCATAAATAAATCGCACATCAAAATCGCTATTGGCAGAAGCAAAGCCCCACGCGCGGCTACCTGATTCAATCGCCAGCAAAATGCGCACGCCTTCTTCGCGCTCGGTTTTAGCCAGGCGCTGCATAATTTCAGTGTGAACGACAGTAGGGATCATAAAAAATATGCGTAAAAAACAACTATTAAACCGCTTATTTCCATTTTTGGCAAAGAGGGTAGGGGGGCAATGCCGTTAAGTTAAGTATACAACTCCAGTTTTTTAACAATCTGCGCTTAACTTAACGGCATTAGGTTGAGGGGTATTTTTTGCGAATTGCCTGACTAAACGTTTAATTTTATTTTTTAAACATTTAATCCACCCGATTAAACATTTAATTTTGCCTGTTAAACATTAAATCCGTCCGATTAAACGTTTAATTTTACTTTTTAAACATTTAATCCACCCGATTAAATATTTAATTTTGCCTGTTAAACATTGAATCCCTCCGATTAAATATTTAATTTTGCCTGTTAAACATTGAATCCCTCCGATTAAACATTTAATTTTGCCTGTTAAACATTGAATCCGCCCGATTAAACATTTAATTTTGCCTGTTAAACATTGAATCCACCCGATTAAATATTTAATTTTGCCTGTTAAACATTGAATCCTTCCTGGCCCGCACGTACCATAGAACCCATACGCAGAGGGAAGACTATCAAATCTACCCGTAGTGCCGTTCTTTGGTATGATGCTGGAAATTAACAAAATTAATCAAGCCGCTGTACTCATTTTGGAAAAATTGGCATGAGCTTTAACGAAAACTCAAGAGTAAAAATTCCTGCCCTATTGCATCTATGCAGATTAGGTTATCGTTATCTATCCCTGACCCATGCTCAGCGCGACGAAAGCACCAATATTTTTACCGACATTTTTGCAGAAAGCCTACTTGACATAAATCCTGATGCCGATGTGGATGCGATTAAAAAAGCCTTTGAAAATGTATCATTGGTTTTGGATAACGAAGATTTAGGTGAAGCTTTTTATCGGTTGCTTACCGCTACATCCGGCATTAAGCTGATTGATTTTAAAGACTTCAGTAATAACGCCTTGCATGTCGTGACTGAACTGACCTACAAAAATGGCGATGAGGAATTTCGCCCCGACATAACACTATTGATTAACGGCATGCCTTTGGCGTTTATCGAGGTTAAAAAACCCAATAATCACGAAGGCATTCTGGCAGAAAGGGACAGAATTAATGTCCGCTTTAAAAATAAAAAGTTTCGAAAATTTATCAATATCTCACAAATCCTGGTCTTCTCTAATAATATGGACTATGACCTGGAATCCATTGAGCCTATTCAGGGTGCTTTTTACGCTTCAACGTCTTATTCCGAC
>CAIQND010000421.1 GCA_903873045.1 uncultured Methylococcaceae bacterium
GCAAGGGATTACCCCTACAAGACACGGATATCGTTACATAAAAGGCCATCCACGTAAGCAGGGACAAGCCGCAAGGCTTAACTTTAAACTGTCCCGCCTTACGTGGGTAGCCCAAAAGTGTCCCGCCTTACGTGGGTAGCCGCTTAACCTTAAACTGTCACAACTTATGTAGGTAGCCAAAAAACAGTTTAGCGTTTTTCCTCAAACCACCGATAAAGCGTTGGCAACATAATCAGTGTCAATAACGTTGAGGTAATCAGTCCACCAATAACAACAATAGCCAGCGGTCGCTGAACTTCTGAACCGGGGCCGGTGGCGAACAAGAAAGGCACCAGTCCCAGTAGCGCGACAGTGGCGGTCATCATGACCGGGCGAAAGCGTTGCGCACAACCTTGGCGAATAGCCTGTATCTGGCTAAGTCCGTTGTTGCGAAGATTGCGGATATAAGAAACCAATACCACACCATTTAATACCGCGATTCCCCACAAGGCAATAAACCCGACCGAGGCCGGCACTGACAGATATTCGCCGGTAACAAACAAAGCGACCACGCCGCCTATAGAGGCAAACGGCAATACCAGAATAATCAGTGCGGCAAAGCGTAGTGAGTTAAAGAGCATAAACAGCACAAAGAAAATAGCACCGATAGTAATAGGGATGATTATTTTAAGATGTCCCAAAGCCCGCTCCATGTTCTGAAATTGTCCGCCCCATTCCAGATAATAGGCTTCCGGCAGTTTAATCTGGCTGGAAACCGTTTTTTGCAGCTCTGCCACAAAACTGCCCAAGTCTCTATCCCTGACGTTAATACCAATAACAATACGACGTTTACCCATTTCCCTGCTTATCTGGGATGGCCCGTCATTCAGGCCAATGTTCGCCAAATCGCCCAGCGGTATACGTGCTCCGTTTGGAGACGTGAGCAAAATAGCATCAATCGCTTCTATGCTGTTGCGAAAATCCTCCGGCAAGCGCACGGCGGCCGAGAAACGTCGCTCACCTTCATAGATTTCGGTTGCTTTTTTTCCGCCGATAGCGGTTTCAATGACATCATGAATATCCGAAGCATTAATGCCGTATCGGGCAGTGGCTTCACGGTTGACGGTAATTGATAAATATTGCTGGCCGGTGAGCCGCTCTACCCGAATATCCTGAGCACCTTTGACAGTCCCTGCCACACGGGCAATATCATTCGCTGTTGTTTTTAACTGCTCCAGATCATCGCCGAATACTTTCACCGCCAGATCTGAACGAACGCCAGTCAGCATTTCATCGACACGATCTGAAATTGGTTGCGCCATGATGACTTGTATGCCAGGTAAATTTTTAGTCAATTTATCGCGGATCGCATCGGCAATAGTGTCCTGAGTCCAACCTTCCGGCCATTCATTCCTGGGCTTTAAACTGACGATGGGTGTTGATTCGTTCTGACTTTGCGAGTCTGCCGGACTTTCTCCCCGCCCGATATTGGTGACTGCCAGACTTACACCTGGAATATCCATTACCATGCGCATGGCGTCCATTTCCATTTTGATGCCTTCTTGCAATGATATATTAGGCATTCGGTTGATTGCCGGAACAATAGAACCTTCCTTCATTTCAGGAATAAAAGCACTGCCTAACAGCGGCAGCAATGCCAGTGCGCCAATAAACAACCCGGTCGCCACAAAAACCACTGTCTTGCTTTTTTGCAGGGACAAATCCAGCAGCTTCAGATAGGGCCGCTTCATCAAGGCGATAATGCGCGTGTCATGTTCTTTTGTATCGTGCCCCTGTAACAGAAAAGAGCATAAAACCGGCGTTAAGGTCAGCGATAAAACCAGTGAAATCAGCAAAGCAATCGCTATGGTATAAGCCAGTGGCGCAAACATCTTGCCTTCCATTCCTTGCAATGTCATTAGCGGCAGAAACACCAGCACGATAATCCCGACCCCAAACAACACCGGTGTGGCAACTTCCTGTGCAGCCGCCATGACCACTTTTATTCGACTGGTGGTACTGCCTTTGCGCTCGGTGAGTAAACTGAAAGCATTTTCGACCACGACAACAGAGCCATCGACAATCAATCCGATGGCAATAGCCAATCCGCCCAACGACATCAAGTTGGCAGAAATACCCAACTGGTTCATAACGATAAAAGTGGCCAATGGCGTAACCACCAAGGTGCTGACAACGATGATGCTGGAACGGATATCACCCAGAAACAGCAGCAACGTGATAACCACCAGGGCAATACCTTCAAGCAGTACTTTGGTGACAGTGTGTAGCGCCGCATCGACCAGTTCACTACGGTCATAGTAGGGGACAATTTTCAGGTCATCCGGCAGCATATTCTGGTCATTGATTTCCTGAACGCGGGCTTTAA
>CAIQND010000422.1 GCA_903873045.1 uncultured Methylococcaceae bacterium
ATCAACAGCCCCGCAGATGTCCGCAAGCTCAACAAGGATCAGTTAAAACCCTTGGCGAAAGAGCTGCGTGATTATTTAACCCATACCGTGAGCATTTCCGGTGGGCACTTTTCGGCAGGCTTGGGCACCGTTGAGTTAACCGTTGCCCTGCATTATGTTTTTGATACCCCGTCTGACCAGTTGGTCTGGGATGTAGGGCATCAAGCTTATCCGCACAAGATTTTGACCGGCCGTAAAGAACGGATGACCACGATTCGCACGCTGAATGGCGTATGCGCGTTTCCCAATCGGGCCGAGAGCGAATACGATGCCTTTGGCGTAGGCCATTCCAGCACGTCCATCAGTGCGGCGCTGGGTATGGCGATCGCCTCGGAACTGAAAGGCGAAGACAAACAAATGGTCGCCATTATCGGTGATGGCAGCATTACCGGCGGGATGGCGTTTGAGGCCATGAATCATGCCGGTTCTATTGATGCCAATCTGCTGGTGATTTTAAACGATAACGACATGTCGATTTCACCGCCGGTCGGGGCGATGAATAATTATCTGACCAAGATATTATCCAGTAAATTTTATTCGTCAATGCGCGAAGAAAGCAAAAAAGCCCTCAGTAAAATGCCCAGCGTCTGGGAGTTGGCACGCCGCACCGAAGAACACATGAAAGGCATGATTGTCCCCGGTACGTTATTTGAAGAGTTGGGTTTTAATTATATCGGTCCGATTGACGGTCATGATCTGGACATGCTGGTGTCGACACTGGAAAACCTGAAAGCCATCTCCGGCCCACGCTTTTTGCACATTGTCACCAAAAAAGGCAAAGGCTTCCCGCCTGCCGAAAAAGACCCGCTGGCTTACCATGGTGTCCCGGCTTTTGATCCCTGCCTGGATTTTTTGCCCAAAGCCGCGCCGTCAGTGCATCCCACTTACACCGACGTGTTTGGCAGTTGGTTATGTGATATGGCCGAACAGGACGAACGTCTGCTGGCCATTACCCCGGCCATGCGCGAAGGTTCCGGACTGGTCAAGTTTTCCGAGCAGTATCCCAAGCGCTATTTTGATGTCGCCATTGCCGAACAACATGCCGTGACCCTGGCCGCCGGTCAAGCCTGTCAGGGTGCCAAACCGGTGGTGGCGATTTATTCCACGTTTTTACAACGCGCCTACGACCAGTTGATTCATGATGTCGCCATTCAAAACCTGGATGTGTTGTTTGCCCTGGATCGGGCCGGTTTGGTCGGGCCGGACGGCCCCACCCATGCCGGCAGTTTTGATTACAGTTATCTGGGCTGCATTCCCAACATGCTGATTATGGCACCGGCCGATGAAAATGAATGCCGACAAATGCTCTACACCGGCTATCTCCACGAAGGTCCAGCGTCTGTGCGTTATCCACGCGGCAAAGGCCCCGGTGTGGCGGTACTAAAAGCCATGGCCGCCTTACCGCTGGGTAAAGCCGAAATTCGTCATCACGGCAGCCGCATCGCCATTTTAGCGTGGGGCAGCATGGTCACGCCGGCGTTGGCAGCGGGCAAACAGTTAGGTGCCACGGTCGTCAACATGCGTTTCGTCAAACCCTTGGATGAAGAACTGCTGCTGGAATTGGCGAAAAGCCATGACCTCTTCATCACCGTGGAAGAAAATGTTTTGTCCGGTGGTGCAGGCAGTGCCGTCAATAACTTTCTGCAAGCCCAACGCATCCTGATGCCGGTATTGAATATCGGCCTGCCGGATCGTTTTATTGAGCAAGGTACGCGCGAAGAATTGCTGGCGATTTGTGGGCTGGATAGTCAGGGGATTACGGCTCAAATTGAGG
>CAIQND010000423.1 GCA_903873045.1 uncultured Methylococcaceae bacterium
AACGGTCAAGTTACTGGATTCATTAGCACACATCATGCTAAAAGTGACCGGTTACGTCATGCATTATGCACCGGTAGCAGTATTTTCAGCGATGGCCTCGGTTATCGCACAACAGGGCATCGGCGTTCTACTGTCTTATGGCAAATTTATCGGCGAATTTTATTTGGGTCTGATTTTGCTTTGCACTGCACTCGGTTGCATTGGCTTTGTATTTTTGGGGCGTAGAGTCTTGTCTTTACTACGGCATATTCGCGAACCCATGTTACTGGCTTTTGGTACCGCCAGCAGCGAAAGCGCTTACCCCAAGTTATTACAACAACTGGAACGTTTTGGTTGTGATGAAAAAGTCTGTGGCCTGGTCTTGCCTTTAGGTTATTCATTTAATCTGGATGGCAGCATGATGTATATGACCTTCGCGGTTTTATTTATTGCCCAGGCGTATGGTATCGACATGGCTTTAGGTGATCAGCTCATTATGTTATTGGTGTTGCTGTTTACCAGTAAAGGCGTGGCGGGCGTACCCAGAGCCTCGTTAATCGTTATCGCCGCAACCTTGTCCATGTTTGATATTCCTGAAGCCGGTTTGTTACTGTTACTGGGTATCGACCAGGTTTTGGATATGGGACGCAGTGCGACCAATGTGTTTGGCAACAGTATTGCTGCCGCATTGGTGAGTAAATGGGAAAAGGCCTTGCGATAGTTGGGCAACAGAAAAGTAGGTACTACGAACGGCTGCATGGATACAGGAGGTAGAGCACCAACAGTAGACTCATTAAGAGACGCAGGGAGCACTTGCCGAGGCAGGAAGAAAAGCAACAAAGGTAAAAGCTTCGCGCTATAGCCGCTTTTAGGCCTTAATCATTCCAACCACATAGTCATTATAAGGTCAACCATGCAAACAACTAAACCCGCTAAAAAACGCTATCAACATCTTTATGTACAAGTGCTTACCGCTATCACTTTCGGTATTTTTCTGGGCTATTTTTATCCTGAAACAGCGATAACGATGAAGCCGCTCGGCGATGGCTTTATCAAACTGATCAAAATGATTATCGCGCCGATTATTTTTTGCACGGTGGTAACCGGTATTGCCGGTATGCAGGATATGGATAAAGTCGGACGTGTCGGCGTTAAAGCCCTACTCTATTTTGAAGTAGTCAGTACCCTGGCATTAATTATCGGCTTGATTGTAGTGCATGTGATTAAACCGGGAGTGGGTATGAATGTCGATTTAAGTACCTTGGATATCAAAAGCTTAAGCATTTATACCAACGCGACAACAACCCATAGTACCGTTGATTTTTTGCTAAATATCATTCCTGCCAGTGTAGTGGATGCCTTTGCCAAAGGCGATATATTACAAGTGTTACTATTTTCGGTGCTGTTCGGTTTTTCGCTGGCGGCGATGAAAGAAACAGGATCTGAAGTGGTCGTTTTTATTAGTAAATTTTCCCAAGTATTATTCGGTATCGTCGAAACTATTATGAAGCTTGCACCTATTGGTGCTTTTGGTGCAATGGCATTTACCATCGGTAAATACGGTATTGCTTCATTGGCACCACTGGCAAAATTAATGGGCAGTTTTTATTTAACCTGCTTATTGTTTATTTTTATTGTATTGGGATTAATTGCCCGATTTACCGGTTTCAGCATACTCAAATTTATCATTTACATAAAAGATGAACTATTAATCGTGCTGGGCACGTCGTCATCAGAATCGGTACTACCGCGCATGATGGTCAAACTGGAAAATCTGGGTTGCTCCAAATCAGTGGTTGGCTTGGTGATTCCAACCGGCTATTCCTTTAATTTGGATGGTACCTCAATTTATTTGGCAATGGCCGCTATTTTTGTTGCCCAAGCCACCAATACCCCCCTGACCCTGATGCAGGAACTGACCATACTTGGCGTATTGTTATTGACATCGAAAGGCGCTGCGGGAGTAACAGGTAGCGGTTTTATTACGCTAGCGGCAACGCTTTCAACTATTCCGACTATTCCTGTGGCGGGCTTGGCATTGATACTGGGTATAGACCGCTTCATGTCCGAGGCACGCGCACTCACCAATATTATCGGCAACGGAGTTGCCACTGTGGTTGCGGCAAAATGGGAAAATGAACTGGATGAGCAAAAACTGCATGCCCTACTTAACCCATCCCACATTAAAAATAAGGATTCATCCGGGGTGCATTAATTAGACATTGGCATCTCAGCAACTTTTCATCTTAGGTATCCCGTTGAAAAAGCTGAGATAATTTTTAAAACACTATCGACTTTAGTTTTTATATATTTTTAAAACCCATTCATAAAACCATACCGGCCGAAACAATACGATCCAAATTAATACTATTGGCGTAACAGGAACAGGGCCAATTTCAATTAATGAGGTACACAGAAGAACGATAAGACTAAGAATACGCATGGTTTATAACTTTAGGACTGAAGAAATCTGGGTCACAGGGAATTCATCATGTACTTTTGGAGTGGAAATACGACAAAGAGCAAAGGACAATAACCGTAAATTGACAAATGCGGGTTATCTACTTTTATTCAAAATCATCTTTATTGAGATACAACTCTTCAACCCGTGTTCTAGCCCACGGGGTTTTTCTTAAAAACTTTAAACTCGACTTGATGCTGGGCTCATAATTAAAACATCTGATGTCAATTATTTTGCCTAATTCATTCCAACCATAATAATCTACGAGTTGGGTCAGTATAGTTTCCAGGGTGATACCGTGTAGAGGATTGTCCGGTTGCTTGTCATTCATAAGATGTCCTTATAAAGGGAAATTAGGTTCAAGATAAAAGGCTCATAAATTAATACTGTCTTTCACTTGAACCATTTAGCTTCATTCTTCATGTTCGTATTTACGCCTTATCGCGTCATCTCGGGCATCATTAATTTCCCTCATAATACTCCCCACATCAGCCTGTTTATTACTGCCTTTAAAATGTCCAGTCAATTTAACATCAGGCACCAGGTTACCGCT
>CAIQND010000424.1 GCA_903873045.1 uncultured Methylococcaceae bacterium
GCAAACTTTGCCGCTAAAATCGTCGATAAAAAATAAACACATTTTAAATCGAAAAACAGCATGATTTTAAAATCCGCTAATTGCAGCAATAATGCAGGTAAAATACGTGATATTTCATTTTTCATACCCGCTCAATGTAGGCACCAAGGACACAACGCTTTTTTCTTCGTGCCCTTGGTGTTTTCGTGGTGGTAATTTTTTAAGAATTTATTGGGAATTAATCGATAAAAAATCATATTGCAATTACTCTTCTATTCCCAATTCTTTGATTTTACGGGTCAGGGTATTTCGGCCGTAACCCAAAAGAATTGCTGCTTCGTGGCGCTTGCCACGAGTAAAGTTTAAAGCGGCTTTAATTAAAATAGCTTCAACGGCGGGAATAGTTTGTTTGGCGACTTCTGCTTCCTTGGTCAATAACTGCTGATCTATCCAAGTTCTCAATAAAGACTCCCAATCAGTTCCGACGGTTTCTTTTTCTAGTGAGGTATTGAGTAACTCAGGTGGCAAGTCATGTAAATGAACTTCTCGGCTAGAGGCCATAACCGTTAACCAGCGACAACTATTTTCCAGTTGCCTTACGTTTCCCGGCCACTCCAGTGTACTTAAAAATGCCTCGGCTTCAGGTTTTAGGGTTTTAATTTCCACACCCAACTCGACAGCAGCATGGTGCAAAAAATGGCGCAACAACAAAGGAATGTCTTGTTTACGCTCGCGCAAGGCAGGGATATGTATACGAATCACATTTAAGCGATGGAATAAATCTTCCCTAAAGCGGCCTTGATCAACCAATATCTCAAGATTCTGATGTGTGGCGGCAATAATACGCACATCCACTTTAACGGCCAAGTGCGCCCCAACCGGGTAAAACTCGCCATCCGCTAGTACTCTTAATAAACGGGTTTGCAATTCTGCCGGCATATCGCCTATTTCATCAAGAAACAGTGTCCCGCCATTGGCTTGCTCAAAACGACCGGCTCGCCGTAATTGCGCTCCCGTAAATGCACCTTTTTCGTGTCCAAACAGTTCCGATTCCATCAGATCTTTAGGAATAGCGGCCATATTTAAAGCAATAAAAGGATTTTTAGATCTGGGACTATGACGGTGCAGTGCTTTAGCCACTAATTCCTTGCCCGTTCCCGATTCTCCATTAATCAGTACCGTAATGTGTGAACGAGCCAGCCTGCCTATCGCCCGAAAAACCTCTTGCATTGCCGGAGCCTCGCCTATAATTTCTGGCGTAGGCTCAATAGTGGTCGCAGCACGATGCGCATCGTCTTGCTGTTGTCGCCCATGAATGCAGGCGCGTTGTGCCAGATTAACCACGTCTTTAATATCAAAAGGCTTAGGCAAATATTCAAAAGCACCTCCATGAAACGCCGAAACCGCACTTTCCAGATCGGAATGAGCGGTCATAACGATAACCGGTAAATTGGGGTGACTGTGCTGAACCTTGTCTAAAAGTTCCAGGCCATCCATGCCAGGCATGCGAATATCAGTTATCAAGGCATCTGGCAAATCACCCTGCAAAGCCGACAATAATTCTTTCCCGGAAGCAAAGCTGCGAGTGATGATGCCTGCTTTTTGCAAAGCCTTCTCAACAACCCAGCGTATGGATTTGTCATCATCAATGATCCAGACAGTATCAGGCTTACTCATTACCAGTCTCCATGGGTAAAAAAATTGAAAATACCGTATTGCCTGGCTCGCTGTTACACTCAACCAAACCGTTATGCTGATTAATCAATGATTGTGCAATGGATAAACCCAGCCCGGTACCTTCAGCTCGACCGGTAATCATGGGATAAAATATTTGACTCATCATATTAATATCCACCCCCGGCCCATTATCAATAATATCGCACTTTACCGCCAGTCTATAACGTTTACGGCCTATATTAATCTGCCTGTGTATGCGTGTTTTAAAGATAATATTGCCTTTTCCTTCCATTGCCTGCATCGCATTTCTGGCAATATTTAAAATAGCCTGAATAAGTTGATCTTTGTCGGCAAAGATATCAGGAATACTGGGGTCATAATCATTTTTAATCGTCAGACTGCCGCTGGATTCCGCTTGAATCAATTGCCTGACTCGCTCCAATACTTCATGAATATTAAGCGCTTTTTTATTAGGCAATTTGTTAGGCCCCAGCATTTTATCCATCAAACCTTGCAGACGATCTGATTCGTCAATAATAATTTGGGTATATTCTTTAAGTTCCGGATCATGTAATTCCAAATCCAACAACTGAGCTGCGCCGCGCAACCCACCTAACGGGTTTTTGATTTCATGCGCCAAACCTCTAATCAACAATCGCGCCGTATTCTGTTGGGTTAATAATTGTTCTTCTTTGGAAATGCGCAAATGATTATCTACCTGTTGAAGCTCGACCAGAATTTCACTAACCGCTTCATTAACCAGCAGCGGGGTTGCACTAAAGCTGGTGGTCACATTATGAGTCATTCGGTTCAGTGTCAGTCCTCGATCAACCAAAGGTTCTGACATCGCCAGGGATTGCTTCAAATTAATCAGCAATGCAGGATCGGAAGAACGAAATAACTCCTCTGCGCTTTGACCTACCAAATGATGCGCACTGTCAGCCAGCAGAATTTCTCCTGTCGTATTAACAAAGGTCAGTATTAATTTATGATCAAATAATAAAATTGCGGTATTAAGATGATCCAGTATGCGTTTATACATTTTTTTTATCGGTCGTTTTGATACAAAAGCGTTATATTTATACAAGCAATTTATAGACCAAACCCCGTAGAATAGCTGCTTACTTAAAAATGGTTCTGATTATAGTGATTATGATAACAAAAACGCCCCAAAATAACGCATAATTAAATGACCGCTTCATGACTCAGGCCGATAGCGATAAAAATAATCACTGGTTAGGAACGCGCATTAAATTTGGATTACCTTCTAATGGCGGTAGTTTTTCAGTAGAATTGAATTTTAGGCAGGAAAGACGGTGTCTTTTATTAACGGTAGCAGTAGACCTGCCAGATCTGCTTTGTTACTGTGAAAGTCAGGTCAATTAAAAACAGTCCTTCTTGCCAAGACAAGAAGACCTGTTTTTAATTGACCTGATTATTTTTTGGGTGTGGGTAACCGATAGTCTATCGGCAAATGACAACCTACAAATCCACGGCGGCGATTCTGTTATCATCCGGTAATGATTGCCTAAAGTAACTGAGTACGCCTTTGAAAATTGCACCAGCCACTTTTGATTGATACTGGTTGCTGAGTAAGTTTTGTTCTTCCGAGGCATTTGATATAAAAGCAGTTTCCACCAGTATGGACGGTATATCAGGCGATTTTAACACCAGAAAGCCAGCTTTTTGTACGGAATCCTTATGTAATTGTGAAATGTTATCGAAGCTTTTTAATACATGATTGGCAACATTAACGCTGGCTTCCTGGGTTGCTGTTTGCGATAAATCCAACAAAACCGATGCCAACACATCTTCTTTATCGTTAAGACTTACCCCCACCAAATCAGAGGCATTGGCACTGTCTGCCAGCCAACGCGCAGCTTCACTTGAGGCACCACTGGTGGATAAGGTGTAAACGGACGCGCCTTTAACTTCGGAATCCTGGAAGGCATCGGCATGTATTGAAACAAATAAATCCGCTTTGGCTGTTCTGGCAATTTTCATTCGGTCTCTAAGTCCTACATAGTAATCACCTTTACGAACCATGACCGCTTTCATTCCTGGTTGTGCATTGATTAATACTTCCAGTTTTTTAGCCATTTCAAAGGTCACTTTTTTTTCCTCAGTACCATGAGGTCCATGAGCGCCTGGATCATCTCCGCCATGCCCGGGATCAATCGCAATCACAATACGATTGGATCGTTTGGATTCAGTCGATTTAACAGTAACGGCTTTAGTCTCAACTACCTTGGTCTCAACCATTTTAGGTTCAAGCGATAAACTGGCAACTATTTTGGCCACTTCTTTATCTTCATTTTTCGTGGTCGCAACAGAGTCTTTGTCCAACAAATCAATCACTAAACGATGATCATCGCTATTATCAGAGCTTAATGTTAGTTTTTTTAGACTAATGGGTGTTTTTAAATCAAAAACGACTCTTAAGTCAGTGTCGTTTTTGATGCCCGAACGGACTCGGGTAAACAATGGATGCGCTGCCAAAGGTTGATTTAATGAATGCTTTAATTGAGCATTTTTAATATCAATGACCAAGCGTGACGGATTATCCATAACAAAAACCTGATGTTGTGGCGATGACGTAACCTCAAAAGTTATCTGGTTTTGATTTGGATTAGTGGTATAACGCAATGAATTTACGTTGATTTGTTGTGCATAACCGGACACAGACATTAACTGTAATCCAGAGAACAATAAGATTTTGTAATAATTTCTCATATCGACACCCCACCGACAACAAGCTGATTTACACCAGTATGTCGTTGTTTTTATAGACCCCTTGTGATTTTTTCATCAAAGATACTCCATATTTAATAACCGTGCAAGCCCTTGCATTTTTAAGGTGATCATTCTATCAGGTTTTGGCAAAAAGCCTCTGCCGTTGTCAGGCCATTCAATAAAGCAGATACTATCCTGATCAAAATAATCCCGTATACCCATCCATTCCAATTCTTCGGGATCAACGACTCGATATAAATCAAAATGAAATATTTTGCGACCGCCTACCTCGTACTCTTCGACTAACGTATAGGTTGGGCTTTTAACGGTGCCATGATAGCCTGCTGCTCTAAGAAAACCTCTGACCAGTGTTGTTTTTCCTGCGCCTAAATCGCCGTATAAAAAAACCAGACTTTTTGAGGGCAAAGACATCAATAATTCTGCGCCAAATTGCTCGGTTTCTTGTGCATTTTCCAAATACTTCTGCATCACTCACTGCCTCTGAGATAGGGCATTAAATCACTGGCCAACAAACCTCTTTCACCGTCTTTTTCTGCGGCCGTATCAGCGGCCTGTCCGTGCCTGTAAACGCCTTGTTGAGCCGCATCTTGTAAAGACAAGCCTTGCGCCAGCAAACCGGCAATGACACCGGACAGCACATCGCCCATCCCGCCAGAAGCCATGCCTGGATTTCCTGTCGTAGAAACGGCGCACTGATCTTTGGAGGCAATTAAAGTGCCGGCACCTTTAAGAACGGCAACGCCGCCATAGTTGGCCTGAATAGCCAAGACAGCGGCAAACCGGTCTTGTTGTATGTCGGTCGTAGAACACTTTAATAACCTTGCCGCTTCACCCGGATGGGGTGTTAAAATCCAGTCAGCATGGGGGATGGATAATCCCGCCAAAATATTTAATCCATCCGCGTCAATAATCATCGATTTTTGAGCGGCTATAGTTGCCATAAACAGTTCTGTTGCCCACTCACTTTGTCCCAACCCGGGGCCTATCACAACGACATTGGCTTTTTTCAACAAATCGGATAATTGCTTGGCACTACTGACACCATGACACATTAATTCTGGCCGATTTAAATTCATTAAGCCGGCATGTTCTGGCCGTGTTGCAATACTAACCAAGCCGGCACCGACTCGCAAAGCCGCTTCACCGGCCAGTCTTGCGGCACCGGAATAACCGCAATCACCACCCACTATCAGCACATGCCCATAATTACCTTTATGCGAACAACGTTGACGACGTGGCAACGGTGTTTTAACGACACGAACTGCCGATGGGGAAATGGTTTGAAAAATAGTCTCCGGCACGGCTAATGAGGCATAACAAATTTCACCGCAATAATCAGCGGCGTGTCCGGTCAATAATCCTTGTTTCAAAGCAATAAAAGTAACCGTACAATCCGCTTTTACCGCACAGCCCAACACATTGCCGGTATCCGCATTTAAGCCCGACGGACTGTCTACCGCAACAACATACGCAGCTGACTGGTTGATAAGCTGAATGGCTTGGGCATAAAGTCCCGTTACCGGCCGATCCAATCCTGTACCTAACAAGGCGTCAATAATCACGTCGGCATCAATGCTTTCATCGCCTTGAAAGGGAATAACCGTTCCGTTTACCTGGCTATACTTTTGGTAAGCAGTCAGCGCATTACCTTTACTATTTTCAGGGTTTGCAAGATAGTAAACACTCACCTTCAAGCCGGCTTCCAAAGCTAACCTGGCAATAATGTAGCCATCACCGGCATTATTACCGGTGCCGCAAAAAATAGCGACTGATTGACTATTCGGGCATTTATTCCTGAGCCACTGAAAAACTTCATAACCCGCTCGGCTCATTAATTCAAAACCGGAAATGCCTGCTTCTTGTATTGCTATTCGGTCAAGTTCTCTAACCTGGGCGATACGATAAAGTGTTATAGGTAGTTTTTGCATGGCCATTATTAAGATTTAAAGCATTCAGTGAGAATGCTACTTTCTTTCAGAAGTTAAATTTCTAATTCAGGTCGCTGTAACCTCATAAAAATACCATACCTTAAAGGAATGGTATCTGTCGACATAGAAATTATTTATCTGAAAATGTATATGTGTAACCTGATTTAACCGATACGCCCTGGCCTGGAAAAATCAATCGACTTCAGGCAAGAGCGTTTAATGGACTAACGGATATAGTTAACTTCAGGCTTGCCTTCTGACTCAACCAGTTCGCCAATAACGAAAACTGTTTCACCCAAGGCTTGCAGTACTTCAAGGGTCGCTTTTTCATCTTCTGCGGCAACACACACGATCATGCCGATACCACAATTGAAGGTAGTTAGCATATCCGTTTGAGATACATTGCCCTGTTCTTGTAGCCATAAGAAAATATCAGGAAACGTCCAGGAAGCAAGGTCAATGTTCGCATTAACTCCGACCGGCAGTACGCGTGGTAAATTCTCGGTTAAACCTCCGCCCGTAATGTGGGCAAAGGCATGAACGGGCACTTTTTCCAATAAGGCCAATAACGATTTAACATAAATTTTAGTCGGCTCCAATAACGCCACGCCTAAGGTTTTATCGCCAAACACATCGGTCAGCGCTGAATTGCTGTGGGCAATTATTTTTCTAATTAAAGAATAACCGTTGGAATGTGGGCCGGACGAGGCAATGCCAATCAGCTTATCACCGATTTTAACTTTACTGCCGTCCAGTACCTTGCTTTTTTCCACGATACCCACGCAAAAACCCGCCAGATCATACTCGCCATCCGCATACATACCCGGCATTTCGGCTGTTTCACCGCCCACCAGCGCAGCGCCGGCCAATTCACAACCCTTGCCTATACCTTCGATGACAGATGCTGCCGTGTCAACATCCAGCTTGCCAGTGGCGAAATAATCCAGAAAAAACAACGGCTCCGCCCCTTGCACAATAATATCGTTGACGCACATGGCGACCAAATCGATACCGACCGTATGATGGATGCCTAAATCTATAGCCAGTTTTAGCTTGGTGCCTACGCCATCCGTTCCTGAAACAAGAATCGGGTTCTTATAACGATCCAGTGGCAGTTCAAACATTGAGCCGAACCCGCCCAAGCCCGACATAACACCTGCTGTGCGTGTTCTGGCTGCAATGGGTTTGATACGCTCAACTAATTCATTACCTGCCGCAATATCAACGCCGGCACTTTTATAATTTAAGCTTTCTTGGTTTTTTTGGCTCAATGTTATTGTCTCTTTTAAATTTAAATATATATTGTATTGTACAAGACATCGTCGTTTTTTGTGAAGGATATGAAGAAAGTTTGCCACTGTTTAGTCATTGACGTTTAATTACTACCAAAATAGTTGAATTAAATTACAAAAATACTTAAAGTGGCCTTGTGTATCAATAAATTAATAATTAAAAATAACACCCAGTCTTTATTGAGGAATAAATATGAAAGTAATAAAACTACTTAAATCCGCACTACTAATTGCTGTCGTCTTATCTAGTGGCGCGGCAGTCGGCTACAGCCCTGAAGAATTAGAGAAAGAATGCAAAAAACCACGCTTCACTGATTTTAATCTTACTGAATATAAAGCGCCTGATAATGTTGAAGTTGCCCCCGAATCTGAGTTTATTATAAAAGTATCACCCTGGGCAGACCCCAGCACCATCAAGTTAATAGCCAAAAAAGAAGCACTCCCGTTTAAAGTAGAAACTAACAGCAGCTTTCACCTGGTCAAAGCAAAATTACCTGCGTCTTTAAATGGTAAATATGTCAGAATTGATGTCAGTGCAAAGGCGGAAATGGGTTGTGACGACAAAACCGGTTGGCTGGTTAAGGTCGCTGAGCAATAAAAACCCTAAACAAGTCAGCATCGCCGTGTTGGATTTAACTGTTATTTTGTCGCCGCCCTGTTTGGCATCGACGACAAGCTATTGTTTTATTAGACTTTATATCCATTACAATTGGGATTTATCAGCTACAACTTTGGATTTACCCATAAAATCTTTTTTAATTAGGGTAAATTGCTGTAACTGGACTTCGACCTGACCATTAAATGATTCCAGCGGATAGGTTCCCTGTTCGTTGGCAATTCCTGCGTTTAAACCTGTCAGTAGCTCAATCGCGTCATCGACCGTTGTTACGGCATAGATGTTAAATTGACCGGATTGAGCGGCATGTACCACATCCCAGCGCAACATTAAGTGTTTTATATTGATAGCGGGAATGATTACGCCCTGCGTCCCGGTTAAACCTTTTTTAGCACAAATATCGAAAAACCCCTCAACTTTTTCATTAACGCCGCCAATCGGCTGAACCTGGCCCAGTTGGTTTATTGAGCCGGTGATAGCGAGATCCTGC
>CAIQND010000425.1 GCA_903873045.1 uncultured Methylococcaceae bacterium
ACCATGAGACATTATTTACTGAATCCTAAAACCTTTATCGCAATAGCTCTTACCGCTTTTTGTGTTTCTGCCAATGCAGAAGCAGTCGATCCAGATGCAGCAAAAGCTTTTGCCAAGCAAAATAATTGTTTTAGATGCCACGGTGTTGATAAGGACAAAGACGGCCCTGCCTGGACTAAGATTGCCGCAAAATTTAAAACAGATCCAAAAGGCGAAGAAAAACTACTTCATCACTTAAGTTCAGGCGAAACAGCCAAGTTTCCAGACGGACATGAAGAAGCACATATAATCTTGAAATCAGACGACCCAAAAGAAATTCAAAACCTAGTGGATTGGATTCTTTCACTCTAGTCACTGTTAATTGGGTGGTGACGGAATTTGTGATTTTAATGGCTCATTAAACCAAAAATATCGACTCACCACTGAGACAAAAAATACCCGCTTGAAAATGAAACTAACAAGATCTGTTAGATGATTGATGGTGCGTGAATTTTCTGTCAACCATAATGACTAGCGCTGTTGTAAAAAATTCGTAATTATTCCCCCCCCCTTTAACAAAAGGGGTTAGGGGAGATTTTATTAGATAAATTCATCTCCCCATTTTTCAAAGGGGGAAATGAATACTTACAAAAATTGGCTACCCACTTTAAGACGGGGCGAGCAAAAAGGCTTAACCGTCAATACAGTTAACTTAATGATAACGCATTATAAGGGACCGTTCGCTGAGCGGAGTCGAAGCGAGTTGTCCGCTTCGACTCCGCTCAGCGAACGATTTAATCTTAAACTGTCCCGTCTTAAGTAAGTAGCCCAAAAATTCAAGTCCACTTTAAATCTATAGATATTAATATAAGTGGGCTTCCCTCTCTCTCATGGGAAAAGGGATACGTGGAAAATATAAACCTTGATTTATTTTTCCACTCTTCTAACCCTCTCCAGCAGGAGAGGGTGCTGTTGCACACATTAATTTTTAATGTAAATAAACTTGATTCAGCGCTGTCTGTATCTTTTAAAACTTGCAGGAATTATTGCCTTATGAAACTATTAATTAAATTTATCTTGCTGTACGGACTACTGTGTACGTCCGCACACGCAGAAAATACGCCGCCATCAGCAGAACAAGCCGCTGCCAAGTCTCCCGCTCAACAAATGGACAGGGACTCGGTTTGTACCCGCTGTCACGATGAAAACGATAAGACCCCTGTTCTTGCCATTTATCAAACCCCGCATGGCAATAAAGCGGATTCACGCACACCATCTTGTCAAGGGTGTCACGGCGAAAGTGAAAAACATCTAAGTGGTAGCAAGGGTAATTCTCCTGATGTTGTTTTTGGAATCAAGAAAGGTGCCTACTCGCCTAGCGATGCAAAAGACCAGAATACGGCCTGCCTAACTTGTCATGAAAAAGATCAAAATCGTACGCACTGGCAGGGTGGAGCTCACCAGGTTGCAGACGTAGCTTGTACTTCCTGCCATGAAAGCCATGCAGCACATGACAAGGTACGCGACAAAAGGACGCAACCTGATGTCTGCTTTACCTGTCACACAGACCAGAAGGCGCAAGTTCGCAAGTTTTCTCATCATCCGATTGGTGAAGGCAAGGTCGCTTGTTCTGATTGCCACAACCCGCATGGTTCAGCCGGCCCCAAATTGCTGAAGAAAAATACGGTCACTGAAACGTGCTACACCTGCCATGCAGAAAAACGTGGCCCTTATTTGTGGGAGCATCAGCCGGTTACCGAGGATTGTGCTACATGCCATACCCCGCACGGTTCCAACATTACGCCGTTGCTTAAGTCTCGTCCGCCATTTTTGTGTGATGAGTGTCATGATGGCCCGCATCAAAGTAAAAATCCTGCTGCCGGAAATGCCGCAGGTATGCAAGGTGGTCTAACAGGGGCACCAAGTGCGAATTATACGGGCAGGGCTTGTATGAATTGCCATAGCATGGTGCATGGTTCGAATGATCCAGCCGGCGCCCTGTTGCAACGCTAAACTAAATTCGGAGACAATCATGAAAACTCGTAATGAAGAAATGAAAGTCAATATCCTGGCGTTAGCGGTGCGGTGCGCATTGCTGGCAACGGTTGCAATTCCGTTGGGCGCTTATGCTGATGATGAAGCGGATGCCTTAAAACGTCCTACCAATACGGTTGATTTTGGTGCCTTGTATTCCAGCCAAGATTCGGCCAAGTTCGGTGAATACAACGGCTTGAACAAAGAGGGGGCTTATGGCCTTGGCGGCTTTGATGTGCGTGGCGGCAATGGCTACGATCAAAGTAAAGACAGCGCCCTGCGCTGGAAGCTGGGCGGGGCAAACCTGGGCACTACCTCCCGCTCACTCGATGGGTCGGTCAGCGACCAGGGTAAATGGAAATTAAACCTGGGCTACGATGAATTGCAGCACAACATCACGGATACTTATCAAACACCGTTGCAAGGTAGCCCGGGCGGGAATAATTTTATCCTGCCCCAAAATTTTGGTCCGATTGGTGCCAGGGCTCCTCTTCCTTCTACTGCCATCTCACCTGCTAATACAAATTCGCTCCTTCCGAACCAGTTGGGTGATTTCAATACCGAACAAGAGCACGTTAATCGCAAGAACGGATCCTTGAGCACATCCTATTCATTCAGTGATCGGTTAAGTGCGCAGATTGATTATAATCATCTTGATCAGTCCGGTGCCAAGCTCATCGGCACCGGATCGCAAGGCGGTATAAACGTCGGTAATGGCATCGGAAGTGCAGGTGTAAAAGGGGCGGGTGAAGCCATTAATATCCTTATGAACCCAACCAGTTACCAGACGGATAACGTCAACGCGGCCTTAAACTGGACTGGCGATAAAGGGCATCTTACTGGTGGATATTATGGCTCCATGTTCCATGACGATTATAACAGCTTGAGTTGGCAAAGTTCTGTGGTCTCTCCCGGTACAGGTGCTGCGGGTTCAGCTAGTTTAAACTCTAGGTGTACGGGTGCCAATTGCTACACAAACAATACCATGAGCACTGCACCCAGCAATAGCCTACACCAGGCAAACCTGGCCGGTGGTTATAATTTTTCGTCGACTACCAAACTGGCAGGCGGATTTTCTTACGGCTATAACACGCAAAACAATAGTTACGCACCGACCAACATCACGCAAGTCAACGGGACTTCAGCTAATATGATGTGGGGCGGATTGCCAGCCTCGTCGCTGAATGGCGTTGTACAAACCACTCACGGTGACTTAAAACTGACCAATCAGAGTATCAAGGATCTTACTTTGAGCACCGGGTTTAAGTTCAATGAGCGCGACAACCGCACGGATTCTGCTGCTTACCTTTTTAGCGCGATTAATTCTAATGGTGCTGGTAATGCAAATTACACAGGCATCAATACACCCTATAGTAATAGGAAGACACAAGTCGAAGCAGTGGCATCTTACCGCTTGACCAAGGCACAAAATCTGGCTCTGGCTTATGAGCACGAGAAGATTAATCGCTGGTGTAATGGCGTAGTCGGTGGGGCTCAATGTGTTGCCAGTCCGGGCAGTGACGAGGATAAAATTGGCTTAACCTATCGGTTAAAAGCACTTGAAGATGTCAATTTTAACGCAGGCTACACTTATGCCAACCGTCGCGCAAACTTCGATAAAAATTACCAAGCTAATTCGGGGAACTATGCAATCACAACCGTTGGCACCGCTAGCTCTGTCCTTAATGGAGGTAATTACCTGGATTACGTCGCTTACCCCTACGCAAACCGTAATCAGAATTTGGGGAAAGCGGGTGTCAATTGGCAGGTTACCCAAAAACTGGATTTGGGTTTGAATGGTCGTTACACTTATGACCAATATGACGCAACGTTAGGCGTGCAGAATGGCTATTCAACCGGTGTTAATGTTGATGCCACTTATAGTTACGCTGAAAATAGCAGTATTTCTGGTTATTGGAGCTGGCAGAATGGTCAAAGAAATCTTAGGAATGGCGGTAGCTTAACAACTGCGCCTGTTGCCAATTCGGTACCAAATGGCACTTGGACCAATAAGCTTATTGACAACGGCAACACCTTCGGACTTCTTGCCCGGCATGGGGGAATGCTGAACGGAAAACTGGAAATTATTGGTGATGCTTCGTATGCGCTGAACGCAACAAGTTATTCGACTCAGGTACCCTATAATGTAAATTGTGGAATTTCAACCTCGCTTACTTGCGGAACGTTACCGGATATTAATAACAACTTACTCAGCCTAAAGCTTACCGGTAATTATAAAGTCCTCAAAAATGGAAAAGTGGCTTTAACCTACCTTTACCAAAAATTAAATAGCACGGATTATTTTTACAATGGACAACAGTTTGGTTCCACGCCAAACACCCTTATGCCAACCAACCTACAGCCACAGAATTACACGGTCAATGTAGTCGCTCTGTCTTATAGTTACGCGTTTTAGGCGTAGGCCGGAATAAGACCACCCAAGCGTAGCGCGTGGTGGCGTTTCCGGCGCTCTCATACACCGTGCCGGAAACGCTTATTCTCGCTTGCGCTCGAAAAGCCTTATTCCGGCCTACGCAGTTTCTGGC
>CAIQND010000426.1 GCA_903873045.1 uncultured Methylococcaceae bacterium
CCCGAAGAAGCCGACCATTATAACTTACCCGGCCAACTTGTCAACAGTCCGTGTCAACTTTTTTGCTAAACTTGCCATCCCTTCCAAAGCGCCTGCTTCGGAAGAACTGCGTATTATACAGGCGTAATAGAATCCGTCAAGCGCTTATCTTTACTCGTGCAAATTTTCTCTTTCCTACTTGATAAACGTTCTCGGCATTTACTGCTATTTCCAGCTTTGGGTCGGAAACCTTTTCACCATCAATCTTTACCGCACCTTGATTTATCAACCGGATAGATTCAGATGTACTGTTTGTTAATCCGGCATCTTTTAGCAAATTGGCAATACAATAGCCAGCCCCCTCAACTTTTAATTCCAACTCATCCATTTCATCAGGCATTGCACCTCGTTGAAACCTGGCTTCAAAATTTTCCAGCGCTTTGCTTGCCGCAGCCGCATTATGAAACCGTTCGATAATTTCCTGCGCCAACTTTACTTTATAGTTACGGGGATTTGCGCCCTGTTCACATTCCTGACGCCATAACTTGATTTCCGTCATCGGACGAAAACTCAACAATTCAAAATACCGCCACATTAATTCATCAGATATGGACATTAACTTGCCAAACATATCATCGGCAGCATCGGCAATACCAATATAGTTGTTAAGTGACTTAGACATTTTTTGCACACCATCCAGACCTTCAAGGATTGGCATGGTTATAACAACTTGTGGCTTCTGCCCAAAAACCTCTTGCAGTTGACGCCCCACCAATAAATTAAACTTTTGATCCGTACCGCCCAATTCTACATCTGCTTTCATGGCGACTGAATCATAGCCTTGTATTAAGGGATATAAAAACTCATGTATAGCAATGGGCTGACCGCTTTTAAAGCGCTTACTAAAATCATCACGCTCCAACATTCTGGCAACGGTATGCTTTGCCGCTAATTGAATCAAATCCGCTGGCGACATTGCATTCATCCAACTGGAGTTAAACATAACCAAGGTTTTAGTCGGATCCAGAATTTTGAAAATCTGCTCTTCATAAGTCTTGGCATTATCAATAACTTCATCCCGAGTTAAAGGCTTACGCGTGACATTTTTTCCGGTTGGATCACCTATCATCCCGGTAAAATCACCAATAAGAAATAGAACCTCATGCCCTAAATCCTGAAACTGCTTTAATTTGTTGATCAGTACCGTATGCCCCAAATGCAAATCGGGAGCCGTCGGGTCAAAGCCTGCCTTTATCCGCAAAGGCCGTCCCTCTTCCAACTTTTTAATTAACTCTTGTTTAACTAAAACTTCATCAACCCCTCTTAGAAGGCTTACCAATACGTCTTCTTGCAATTTCTTTCTCCAAATTTAATTTTTTAAATGCCGTCATTATAGGATTAATGATCGGTTTGACTGAATAAATATTTTTAAAGTGCCTTTAAATTGGTAAATCCTTCAAAAAACCCTTAAAATGATTTCTAGTAAACTTTAGAGTTATTGTTTTGAATAAATCCCAACCACTTAGTTTGCCTGTGAAAAATAAATTTTATACCTCTGTTTTATTATGGATAACTTTAGCTTTTACAGCCACGACTAGCCACGCTAAACCTGCCCACCCTAAACATACCCACGTTTCTGCCAAGGCCGTCAAAACGGCTTCACGACATACCGGCAGTAAAAAACTCGTCATCAACAAGCATTTCTCAAGTGCTCCCCATAAAAAATTACGTCCTCTTTATAGCGCCCGACAGGTAGAACGAAGACCCCTATCGCTATCAGTTTCAACTCGAGATACTTACCTGGCTCAAAATGACCAAGGTGACTTATTTTTGGAACCTATTGAAAACAAAGAGCGTGCTCACTCTTTTATTGCACCCCAGAATAAAAGCAACCTCATTGAACGCTCAACGGTTACTAACGATGAAACGCCTCAGCATACCACCAGCGTTCACGGCACTATTAACGCCTCGTTATCAATAGCTGGCCAGAAAGCAGGATTGTCAAATGACTTGATTTTGCAGCTAACGAATATTTTTGCCTGGGACATCGACTTTGCCACGAACTTACATCAGGGTGACCAATTCACGGTCGTTTATGAGCAAACAAGAAACGGCAACAATTCATCTGATTACCAAATTATTGCGGCTGAATTTGTTAATCAAGGCAGGATCTTAACAGCCATCCGCTATCAAGACCAAGAAGGTCACGTCAATTATTACAGCCCTGAAGGCCGACCCATGCGCAAAGCTTTTTTAAGCACACCGGTTGACTTTGTGCGCATTAGTTCCGGCTTTGACATGCATCGTAACCACCCAATTCTCAACAGGATTCGGGCACACAAAGGCATTGATTACGCCGCAAGGACGGGCACACCTGTCAAATCAGCCGGGGATGGAGAAGTTATTTTCTGTGGCAGTAAAGGCGGTTATGGGCAAGTCATGATAGTCAAACATGGCGAGCACTATGAAACCGTTTACGCACATCTTTCTGATTTCAAACGAGGTCTTGTTAGTGGCAACCAGGTAAAACAAGGTGAGGTTATTGGTTATGTGGGTCAAACCGGCTTGGCAACCGGCCCGCATTTACATTATGAATTTCGTGTTGACGGTGTTCACCGCAATCCGGAAACACTTAATCTGGCGCAGTCATTACCGCTACACGCCGAAGTGCTGGCTGACTTTAAAGCTCAAACCCGACCGTCTTTAGCTCAACTTAACAAGACCAAAGCGCAATCGTTATTTGCTAAAAACCAGTACGGCTATAATTGATTATCGACCTGAAAAAAGGGCAACCACGCAGTCGCCCTTACATTATCAAGCTGAAAAAGAAGAACCACAACCACAGGTAGTCGTTGCATTCGGGTTACGAATAACAAACTGTGCACCTGATATATCTTCTTTATAATCAACTTCAGCACCCGCCAAATACTGAATACTCATTGAATCAATCAGCACTGTAACGCCGCCGTTCTCAACACGGGTATCGTCTTCATTGACTTCTTCATCAAAAGTAAAACCATATTGAAAACCTGAACAACCGCCGCCTGAAACATACACGCGTAATTTCAGATTATCATTACCTTCTTCGGCAATTAATTCGCTTACTTTAGAAGCAGCGCTGTCAGTAAAAATAATTGGATTAGCCATAAAAATAAAACACGCTATAAATTAAAGTTGGTTAAATTATGACTATACCCACCGTTATAGTCAAGAATTATGGATACAAGGCAATTATCTTTAAACCGGAACCTTCATTCAACCCAAACATCAGATTCATATTTTGAACGGCTTGTCCCGCAGCGCCCTTAACCAGATTATCAATAACGGATAAAATCACAATCACTTGCAGGCCTTGCGGCTGATGAATTGAAATCTGGCAGTTATTGCTGCCCCGAACATTACGCGTATCAGGGTGCGATCCTTGCGGCAACACATCAACAAACCCTTCATGACGATAACGTTGCTCATACAAGGCTTGAATATCATTCAACTTAACCGCTTCGCCATCTATCTGAGCAATCAATTGCCCGTATAAAGTCGCATGAATTCCGCGTATCATCGGCACCAAATGAGGCACAAACGTTAGACCTACCGACTCACCAGCCACCTCGCTTAAACCTTGGGTAATTTCCGGCCGATGCCGGTGTCCGTTAACCGCGTAGGCTTTAAAACTTTCACCCGTTTCACTCATTAAGGTAGCCAGTTCAGCTTTACGCCCTGCCCCACTTACACCGGACTTAACATCCGCAATTAAATGCTTGATGTCTATCAAACCATTTTCAATTAAGGGTAAAAATCCGAGCTGCACTGCGGTAGGATAACAGCCCGGACAAGCAATTAATTCGGCTTGCTTAATCGCCTCCCGATTTACTTCCGGCAAACCATAAACGGCCTCGGCAATTAAATCGGGACACGCGTGTTTCATGCCATACCAATGACTCCACTCTTGCGCATCTTTTAGCCTAAAGTCCGCCGATAAATCAATAACCTTAACGCCTCGCGCCAACAACTGCTCAGCCATCAGCATCGCAGTGCCATTAGGTGTCGCAAAAAACACCACATCGCATTGGCTTAAAGTTTCAACATCAGGCAAACTAAAAGCCACGTCAATATGACCCCGCAAACTCGGATATAAAGCATCCACTCTTAAACCTGCATCGGCACGCGAAGTCACCACTGTCACGTCAACTTCTGAATGCAAGGCTAAAATACGCAATAACTCAACCCCCGTATAACCCGTTCCACCTACAATACCTGCACGAATCATTTATTTTTATCCTACACACTTTGGTTATGAAAATACCGTCTAAATAAATAGACGTTTTGTTTTTAAGCCCTTACGATGGATTGTATTTTATCTCGTAAGATTATTTTCGAGCGTTTTACACGGATTATTTCACTCCCCGCACTTCGCCCAAGCAC
>CAIQND010000427.1 GCA_903873045.1 uncultured Methylococcaceae bacterium
CCCAAACCAATCGACAAACAAATCTTGGGCAACTGCGTGGTTTTACCGGAACCCGTTTCACCACAAACAATCACCACCTGATTCTCCTTGATCAGCTTGGCGATTTCATCTTTTTTACCAGTAACGGGTAAATCGGGGAAATTTAAAGGCGGGATACTGGCAAGACGCTTGTTTCTGGAGGCGACCGATTGTTCAATACGTCTGGTCAGTGCATTGAGCTGCTCTAGCGGATTTTTACCTTTCTGAGTTTCACTCCGTAACCGGTCTAACTGGCGTTTAAAAACAGGCCTGTCCTGATTGAGACAAAGCGGCAATTGTTGAGTGAGTTGTTTAACAAGATCGAAAGAAGACATCAAAACAGTCGGATAAAATGAAACCATTATACGTCAGCCAGATAGTATGGGTAGCACAGAGTATTTATATTGCCCGAATCATTTCTTTTATCGATCATTCAATGTGTCAGCTTTATCCCATACAACCATATACAGTAGATGGTTATCAACAAACCAACTTAGATCAGGTAATCGTAAGCTATTTGTAAGGGTGTGCCAAAACGAAATTTGATAACTTATACTGCGGTTAACTTAATGATAAGGCATCAAAATAGACCATTCGTTGAGCGTAGTCGAAGCGAGTTGTCCACTTCAACTCCGCTCAGCGAACAATTTAACCTTAAACTCGATCTTCAAGTTTTTGGCTACCCACTTTAGCCGGGACATTTTTTGTAGGGGCAGGCTTTACGCCTGTCCTTTAATGCCACGATGTTAGCAGGGCAACCGCAAGGGATTGCCCCTACAAAACACGGATATCGTTACATAAAAGGCCATCCACGTAAGCAGGGACAAGCCGCAAGGCTTAACTTTAAACTGTCCCGCCTTACGTGGGTAGCCAAGTTTTTAAAGCTTGGTTTCGGAAATTTCAGCGATAACAAACAATGGGCGTAGGCCGGAATAAGACCACCCAAGCGTAGCGCGTGGTGGCGTTTCCGGCACACACACGCGTACCGAATTGCCGGAAACGCTTATTCTCGCTTACGCTCGAAAAGTCTTATTCCGGCCTACGCCGTTTCTGATATTTAATCTTTACATTGAGCTTGTGGAGCTCAGGGCACCCTTCATTTCTCGGTTTACACTTTTTGCAACACCCATAGCGTAGGTCGAGTTAGCGATAGCGTAACCCGACAAATCGAAGTATCTGTGTCGGGTCAAGGCTAACACGACCAAAATTATTAGCATTTTTTGCAAAAAAAGTGTCAACTACTTTTAGGCTTCTATGATGCCGAACTCAGCTATAAGAAAAAATGCTGCTCTGCACGCATCATTTACCACCTACATGCATTGGCAATAATACACAGGTTTATCAAGACCTATAAAAAAGTAAGAAAACTTGAAGACCGAGTTAAACTGTCCAGCCTTAAGTTGGCAGCTTTTTTACAGGCAATAGCTGAAGCTATTGCACTCCGTTTTTTAAAAACTTTCGCTTAACTTAATGGCGATGACGCTCCTACGTGCGAACCTGGCTGATTCTGAGAGGTTATTTTCTGCGTATTGCCTTTATACAAGTTGCCACCCAGACCTATCCATCAGGATAAGACGCTTATTACTAATGTAAGTAACTGTTTTATTGGGTATAAAAAAGACATCTATATCCCCCTATAAGCATAAGTATCTACACATGCCCTACTACTACTACTACTTCTACTTCTCCAAAGGGAGAGCAATGCGAGGGTTTCAGGTTGGGATGAGGGGAATGTAACTGTTTGATTTCATTCTCATCCCCCCTCCAACAGGACAGGGTGCTTAGTATCTCCGTAACTTATTGTTTTTATTATGAGTAAAAGCTGTATAGATACCTATACCTATAAAGTCGAGCAGACCGATACCTCTCAATGAAGACTGCTTATTCATCTGGCGGATACTTTTGTTGATACGCCTCACCCGAGTCGCGGCTAATATTGAGCCATTTGCGCTGCCCTGTAGCCCCCTATTTATCTAGGCTACAGAGCCACCTAAAAATCGTTTACCCCAATTTTCAACGGTGGAATCAGGGTTTGTGAGGTACGATCACGGTTTTTTTCGGGTTTTCACCCCAAGA
>CAIQND010000428.1 GCA_903873045.1 uncultured Methylococcaceae bacterium
ACCTTTAGAAAAGCTGGAAGACTTAGCCGATGCTTTACTGGACTTTAATGCGGTCACCGATTTAGAAACCTGGTTAGTTGATCATCGTTAAAAATTAAGTATCTACTTTAAATCCCCGGGTAAATGCCAAAAATAACAAAAAAATATTGACATAATTCAATAAAAAACGCACTCTTTCCGCACTTTGAAAGTTCGGCTACCCGCTTAAAGTGGGACAAATAAAAAAATTAATAGCACATACGCCATAAATTCCTAACCCGTGTAATATGGGCGAATGATAAAAAACACAACGACCGAAGCCATCCGAACAACCTGCCGAAAAATTACGGCTTTCATCAATAAAGGCAAGCAGAGCTTACGGGCAATTGGCCGGGCAATAGATCGGCCTAAAAGTACCCTACACGGGCATTTGCGTTCCCTGGACTCCAGAAACCAGCACCCTGAATCCTATCTTTGGGAAATCGAAGAGGGCGATGCCTGGCTGAGGCGCTTAGTATTGGCCGTGATTTTCTTTGGTAGCCTATTGATCCTGGTGTTGATGGACCTGTCATCGGGGTACTTGTTACTGGAAAGCATTGCGGACGACCACAGCTTTGACACCTGGTTCGCCGAGGCCAATCCCCGATTTCTTTCTGGGTTCACCGTGATTGTTCATAGTCAAAAGTGTCCAGTCTTAAGTTGGTAGCTAAAATAATCAAAGGCATTGACCCAAAATACTGCAAAGGCGCTCATAAGACTTGAGCATTTTGTCTTTCAGTAACTTCCTGCCGACTATATGCTTAATCTCGCTGGCCATTCCCGTCACTTGATCGGTAAAGCTGCGCACTTGCTGAAAAACCACAGTACCATCGCGATAAGTTAGGCAGCCGGTTATCCATTGACTGGAATTGTAGGAGTGCGCTGCATAAAATTCACGAGTCAACACCAAGACCCCACCGTTCCAATCAACATTAACGCGGTGCCTGAGGATAGCCGCTGACCGACCTTCCACGTTTTTTTCCACCCACGGAAACGTCTCCATAGCCCCCGGCGGTAAAGCTTTCGGGTAATCCAGCCAAGCCTTATGCAGGGCTGGCAAGTAACGCGACAAAAAGGCACTTTCATTCGCGGCCTGTCGCAACTCAAGAGAAGGCTTTGAATCCAGACCCTCCTCTCTCGCATAAGGCGCTATTGCATTTGTTCCGCTGTGCCGATAGGCTTTATAACGCTGTAACAGTATCGCTCTAAATTGCTCACCGGTGACATCTTCGATGGCTTTGTGAGGCATCTGCTTGAGCGTCTGTTTAAAGGATTTGAGCTTTTCTATTTCTTGGAGGGATAGATTAAATTTGTCCCCTGGCTCGGCATTCAATAAAACCTGGGCTTCTTCCCTGGACAAGGTGACAGTTGCCAAAGAACCTGCCTCACTATGCGGCATCAATATCCCGTGGGCAGTGATACCCACATCTAGCGATATGGAGTTATCCTGCCGGAAGTATCCGACCACCTTGGCTAAAGGAACAGGGAAATACCAGGCCAAGCCCACGGCAATCTCATCGTCGCTCCCTTCACTCAAGGTATAGACAACGGGTTGACCTTCTGCCAGTTCGGCAATCTGATTGCTGTCCATCCCCAGCACGCCCAACACCTCCTCGACTGCTGGCATTTGGGCAAAAGCAGGTGCTCCCAACAGGATCAAACTAATACCAAAAAGCCGAGCTGCGACAATAGCAACAAAAAAGAAATGTGCATGAAAAAAATTTGCCATTTAAAACCCCAATACCTTTTACTCAACCTTCAAGTTTTCTTTCCTTGACTTTATAGATCCCATATAACCAGTAACATAACGGCCAATAGATGTAGGCCGGAATAAGGCTTTTCAAGCGTAAGCGAGTTGAGCGTTTCCGGCATGATTAACGCGTGTGCCGGAAACGCCACCACGCGCTACGCTTGGGTGGTCTTATTCCGGCCTACGCCTAATGCCTGTTATCGCTGAATCCCCAAAAATCAAGAATTAAAAACTTGAATATTGAGTTTTATAGGCTGCGATAAAAATCAACAGACTAGCAGATTGGGTAACTTCTCGTTAAGGATGGGCAATAACGCGACCTTTCAGGTTTTAAAATCCTGAAAGGTCTGAACCGGGCGTATTCGCCTACTTGGGGGGCACAAGTAACTTTGCTCCTTCTCCAGCGGGAGAAGGTTGGGATGAGGGATTAAATAAGGATTTTCTCCACTTTAATTTCCCCTCTCCCAACCCTCTCCCGCTGGAGAGGGCTTTAAGTAATTGAGCAACCCAATCTTTTAGTCGATCCCCCAAGTAGCGGATGCGCCTGTCTGAATCCTGCCCATAATGAGACGTTAAGCACCTGATTTTAAATCAGCTTTGCTTTTAAAAAATCAATCAGTTCCGCAAAAGGAATTTCTTCATTTCC
>CAIQND010000429.1 GCA_903873045.1 uncultured Methylococcaceae bacterium
GTGTGGTTAATAGGCTATTCATTGTTCATAGTTTAAGGCGATTTCCGGAGAATATTTTACCCATTAAAAGTAGGATTTTCCCAATCAAGAAAACGATTGGATTCGTCTAATGGGCAAGTTCTTTCGCAGAAATCACCTTAAGTAATCATTTCAGCCGAATAACGATAAATCTTAATATTGTCAGACCAGTAATCCTTTGGTAATCCTGCTTTTTGTTTTAAATGCTGTAAAAACTGCTCAGGTTCGGGGAGTTGCTCCCAAACCGAGGGTAAAAAAGTTCCTCGTCGTCGACCTTCTTCCAGTATTAGGCCATCTATGCCAGGTTGTAGTTGGGTTATTAAGTCCTGTTCCGAGGTGAAGGTAACGGGTTCTGAGGGCATCAATATGGACAGGTGTATTTCCAGTTCATTAAATTCCTCATAGGCCAGTGGCGGAAAGCGGGGGTCTTTAAAGGCCGCTAAAAAAGCATTTTCTGCAATATCTTCGGCCAGTGGTCTTACGGCTTCCAACATGCCAATACAGCCACGCAGTTGCTGGTGTTTTTGCAGGGTAACAAAAGTCGCACGCTTGACGGTTAATTCATCCGGAAAATCGGCGCTATTGATTGTTATTGGTCTGCCTGTTTGCAAGCCATGCCGGATAGAGTTTTTTGCCAACTCCAGTAAGCGTTGTTGATGTTCTTTAGTCAATGACATAAGCGCCATACCCCACAACCCTGCTTTTATCGCCAGCGGTATCGCCGGAGTTACGCAGGTCGATTGTTTTAATGGTGAGTGATTTTTCCCGTGCCAGTTTTAACAAGCCACTGACGGGTACTTTGCCGCAGGCGGAATCATCCGCGAGCTGTTCATATTGCAGGTGTTCTATGACTGCGCTGGTTGTTTTGTCGAGCTTTTTTGCAGCGGCATAATCGTGATAATGACTTAAGTCAGAGCTGATAACAATCAAGGTTTCATCACCGCCCCACAGCGCATCGATAACCTGACTGACTTGTTCCGGTGATGCATCGCCAGTAACAATAGGTACAATTTTGAAGTCATCCAGCATTTCTTGTAAAAAAGGCAAGTGGACTTCCAAGCTGTGCTCGTAAGTGTGCGCCTCTTCAAGGTAATCGACAAAGGCTAGTTTGGCGATAGTTTTGACGGCTTCCTGATCGACAGTGATAGAGCCTAAAGGAGTAATGAATGCTTGCGCTTTGCTTACGGCCAATCCCTTAAACGCGACACGATGGGATGGGCCAATGATAACAACGCGGGTAATCAGATTATGTGCTTTTTTTAAGCGGGCATAAGCCGTTGCGGCAATCGGGCCGGAATAAACGTAACCGGCATGAGGTGCGATGATAGCTTTGGGTACTTTTTCACCGGTGTCAGCATCGTTTAAATAAGTGTCCAGCATTTGATGTAATTGTATTGGATTGGCAGGGTAAAAAGAGCCTGCCACGGCGGGTTGTCTGTTCATTAGCGTCTCCTTTATTTCCGGGTAATACATTAATGGGGATCTTTGCAAAGTAATGATAAATATTATAATCTATTAGCCAAACGACAGATACTGCATGTTCATAACCGAACTGTGACAAGATGATTTGTTAACGGTTCCAGAGGAGAGTGACAATGACTGCTTTTATTACCCATGACACGGTGAAGACCCACTATTGGCATAAACTAGATGATGGCCGCGTTCAATGTGATCTTTGCCCGCGATTTTGCAAGTTGCACAAAGATCAGCGGGGCCTGTGCTTTGTCAGGCAGAATCTGGATGATCAACTGGTCATGACCAGTTATGGTCGCTCCAGCGGTTTTGCCATTGATCCTATCGAAAAGAAACCGCTAAACCATTTTTTACCCGGAACCTCCATATTCTCTTTTGGTACGGCGGGTTGTAATTTGGCCTGCAAGTTTTGCCAGAATTGGGATATCAGCAAGTCGCGGGAAATGGATACGCTGATGAGTAAGGCATCTCCGGAAGCCATCGCTCAGGCAGCGTTGGACTATGGTTGTGATAGTGTTGCCTACACGTATAATGATCCGGTAGTTTTTCATGAATATGCGCTTGATACCGCCAAAGCTTGCCGAAGTCTTGGTATAAAATCAGTGGCGGTTTCTGCTGGTTATGTTTGCGAGGAACCCAGAGCTGAATTTTATCAATGGATGGATGCCGCCAACATTGATTTAAAAGCCTTTACCGAACGTTTTTATCATCAGATTACAGGCGGGCATTTGGAACCTGTTTTGGAAGCATTAAAATATATTAAACACGAAACTTCGGTTTGGCTGGAATTAACAACGTTAATTATTCCAGGTGAAAACGACTCGGAAGCAGAGCTGGAAGCCATGACCCAATGGGTGGTTGAGAATTTGGGAGCGGATGTGCCCCTGCATTTTTCGGCATTTCATCCTGACTGGAAGATGCTTGATAAGAGGCCTACGCCGATTGCTTCTTTATTACTCGCAAGGCAAATTGCTTTAAAAAACGGGGTGCATTATGCTTACGTGGGCAATGTGCATGACAAGTCGGCAGACAGTACTTATTGCCACAGCTGTGGTAAGTTATTGATAGGCCGTGACTGGTACGAGTTGTCTGAATGGAATCTGGATGAATCTGGCTGTTGTCGTTTTTGCGGCGAACGGTGTGCGGGTGTATTTAATCCAAAACCCGGAAACTGGGGCGCAAAAAGAAAAAGCGTTATGATGCAATAAGCAGAACTACGAAGGATGCAAAGCGTTAGGGTATGCTTCGTGGTAACTAAAAAATAGTTATTTGCCTCCCCCTTTGAAAAAGGGGGATTGAGGGGGATTTATCTAATAAAATCTCCCCTAACCCCTCTTTTACAAAGAGGGGGACTGAATGATTACACTAAAAACACCTGTCTAAATTAGAGTGAATCGCCAATTTCGGTTTTATAAAACGGCCATTTTTTAACGTGCAGATACTTTCTGATCGGTGATTTAATGACGGATACACACAAGGCAATAGAGAACAGGCACCAGACGGCGGCATATTCATTGGGATCTGTCGTCGTAATATCGGAAATAAAGGGGCCAATCAGATAATGGAAGCCTACAAAGCGCCACGAGCCGTACATTAACGGCATATAAAAAGACACCAGAATATAAGTGAATGCATGTAGACCCCAATTAAAACCAAACAACCATTTAACAGGATCTGACATGAGGCCGTTCAAAGGCATTTGCCAAGCAATATGCCAAGAGCCCGATGTTGAACAAACACTGGGGCCGCAAAAACCTTCTACACCAATATTACAAGTGCCTGCCCAGCCAAATGGATACATTTTGATTAGCATGGCAACCGAACCGATTGCACAAATCGTATAAACGGTTGTGCGGATTTTTAATTTAACGCTGTTCGGAATAAAGTACATGGCCACCATGTTGACAAAAAATGGCTGAAACGCAACATGTAAATAACCCAACAGCGTGAGTATCTGATTATTCGGATTATCACATAAATCGATATAGATGTAAGTGACTGCCTGTAATAATTCCATTAAGGCAAAATAAGTTAATGGAATCCAAAGCTCTTTGGATTCCCCTTGTTTAAGTGCAACATACGCTGCAGTACTAAGACCTGCGATGGCTAATACGCCTGACGCTTCCCCGCTCCAACACATAAAACTGTATCCTCTTTCTTTTATAATTATTAAATGTTGCTTATTGCAACAGTTTCTTGGTTGGCTTATTAACGTTGAAACATCAGTCATGTTTGTTGATTGTTAATAGTTCAATCAGCTTAACCTTGGGTATTGTATTACAAGTGGCGAGGGATTGATAAAGGCTTGTGAAAACACTTTGATTAATTGTGGTAAGTAGTGGACTTAACAACAGTCGTTAAAGCCTTTTTTGCGATGGCCAAAGGGTAGTAAGTCAATGTCATTAAGTTAAGCCGTTCGCTGAGCGGAGTCGAAGCGATTTTGCTGGCTTCGGCTCCGCTCAACCAGCCGGGCTCCGCTCAGCTAACGGCTTATCTTCCCAAGAGGCACTTAACTTAACGGCATTGGGCTGCAAGTTATTTTTATGATGGTTTAATTGATAGGCGGTATGGCCGAAAATGCATCAAGGTCTTCTATGGCAGCAGCGGTGCGACGTATGAGTTCATGATTGCTTTTAAGATTCATCATGCCGCCAATCGCCAGTGTTATCAGCATGGCTTCAAATGGATAGACAAGGTGAGCGCGATACCGTTGTAACAGAATAGTGGCATCAATATCTTCGATACCGTTATTCTCAAGACATTGCGTATAAATTGCGATCAGTCCCACTTCATGACATCGCCTGGTTTCAGGCTCAAGGGCGGTGGACAGAAAGTAAGCAATATCGCTTATTCCCTCGCCAAAGCGAACCAGTTGCCAATCAAGAAGACCCGGTTGAGATTGATGCCAGAATAAATTACCGGGGTGGCAATCATGATGAGTGAGTGTTTGTGGCGCATTGGTAAGAAAGCGCATGGCTTGTCGGCGATGACGGGCATAATGAATTGCCCTTGCATGAAGTTTTGAGGGGACAAGATCGCCCGCTTTATGTAGCCCTCTCTTCATCAATGGAACGGCCATTACGGTGCCTAAAAAGTCTTCCAGGCGACGAACCGGGCCGGCCAACCACGGATAAGTATGATTAAGATTTTCTTTTTTCCAAAAGCAGGCATGAAAGCGGGCAAGTTCTTCTACAACTTGGGTGGCTTGAGAAAATGTTAATGCATCGCCCGCACATCCCGGTAGACCGCCCCAGCCGCTTACATCGCTAAGCACCAGTGTCGCACCTCTGCCAAACCGGCTTTGTGCCGCCAGAAAATCCGGTACAGTAACCGATGCTGAACGGGCAACTTCATTATAAAAACGGACCTCCGTATGCAGTAGTCTGGGTAAAGCCGTGATTAATCTTGCTTGCCAAGCCAGCGAGGGCAGCTTTACAAACCATTGTTCGGGCAACAGGGTGGGTTGATTGTGTTTTACTTTGACGCGGATACGCGTTGTCGTACCAATGTCAACAGAAATAATGGTTACGCTGGAAACCACTATGTGGGCGTAGTGGTTGTTAACCACGCGTTGAGCCCAGTCGATGGTTAAGTCATTCGGGTGGCGAACAAGAATGTTCTGCATTATCTTAAAAATAACCTGGATGCGTAAAAATAGCAGCAGGTTGGAAAAATGGTGGGGACAAATCTGACTGCTCTAACGCAGATCTATTTGTCGAAGGGCGCATCCATAAAAATCCAAATGCGCCTCCTTTGTTCAGGAGCACTAATAAAACCATCTTCAAGTTTTTAATGCTTGATTCTGGTGAGGCCGATAACAAGCAATAGGTGTAGGCCGGAATAAGACCACGCAAGCGTAGCGCGTGGTGGCGTTTCCGGCACTCTCGCTGAGTGCCGGAAACGCTTATTCTCGCTTACGCTCGAAAAGCCTTATTCCGGCCTACGCCGTTTCTGGTACTTAAATCTTCATATTGAGTTCGTAAAGTCAGCTGTAACAAGCATTAAAGAGAAAATGCTGTTCTGTGCTTATAGGTAATGCACACGTTTATCAACGATTTATAAAGTCACATTTTTCTACGGATTATAAGCATCCTTATCAATATAAACATCGATAGGGTTTGTCGGGTTGATGGTGGCAACCGGTAAATCCTTACCTGAACGCCAGTCATTAACTGCTTCCTGTTTGTTTGCACCCGTAATCAGAAAGATGAGTTGTTGTGTGTTGCTTAAGGCTTTTGCACTGATGGACACCCGTTCAGGTGGTGGTTTGGGTGAATTATAAACCGCATGAGCCAGTTCATCTATCTGATGTTGATGCCCCGGGAATAAACTGGCCGTATGACCATCTTCACCCATGCCCAACAAAACCATATCAAACGGAAGCGCACTTGCGACAATCTGCTGATATTTTTTAGCGGCTGGTTCCGACCCCAGTTCAGCCGGAATCGTAAAAATCTGCGCCTCTGGAATAGCCACTTTTTCCAGAAAAACGCGGGTTGCCATCAGGCTGTTTCTATCCGCATGATCGACTGGCAAACAACGCTCGTCACCATAGTAAATAAACCATTTTGACCAGTCGGCATCTGCCTGAGCCAATAAGCGATACACTTTTTCGGGTGTGCCGCCACCGGCTAATACTATTTTAAAACTGCCGTGTTCGGCAATGGCTTGATCAGCGGCCTTAAGAATTTGTTGGTAAGCGGCCATAGCCACTTCATCAGCTGTTTCCAGATTGTGCCAACGACTGTTATCTTGCATTTATTTACACTCCGGTGTTAAAGAACTGCGCCAGGATTGAGCGCTTTTATCAAATAGGCGACTGTCTTCAGGTCCCCAAGAACCCGATGGATAAGTGGCAATGTGATCACGCTCCATGGCCCAGGTTTGTAAGATGGGGTCAACAATACGCCACGCATATTCGACTTCGTCAAAGCGCAGAAAGAGTGAGCGGTCGCCTTTTAAAACATCCAGTAACAAATCTTCATAAGCGTCGATGGCTTTTTCATCTTCATTTCTAAAGCTGGCATCCAGACTGCTGGTTCGTGTTCTCATTTCCAGTCCGGGTTCTTTTACGGTCATTTCAATACGAATACATTCTTCCGGTTGTATGCCCAATAATATCCAGTTTTGGTTCATACATTGCACATTGGTATCCCTGAAAAATTGTAACGGCGGATGGCGAAAGCAAATAGAAATAGTCGATTGCGCTTGAGCCAACCGTTTACCGGTACGCAAATACATGGGCACACCGCGCCACCGCCAGTTATCGACATACAGCTTCATGGACGCATAGGTTTCGGTCACGCTATTGGCAGGAATATTATCTTCCTGTAAGTAGCCTTTGACCTTTTCGCCGTTGATATGACCTTGGGAATATTGACCCCGAAAGGCATGACCATGCACGGCTTCTTTGGGAATAGGACGGATGGATTTTAATACCTTAACTTTTTCATCCCGCAATGATTCGGCGGCCATTGAGGCCGGGGGTTCCATGGTTACCAGCGTCAGTAATTGCAACAGGTGACTTTGCAACATATCACGCATGGCTCCTGCACCGTTATAATAATCAGCCCGACTCTCTATGCCGATTTCTTCCGAATGGGTAATTTGAATATGATCGATGTAATTGCGGTTCCATAAAGGTTCCAGCATGACATTGGCAAAACGAAATACCAGCACATTTTGCACCATGCCTTTACCCAAATAATGATCAATACGGTAAATTTGCTCTTCCGTTAAATAGCGGCTGATGCGTTTTTGTAGTGCTTCAGCGCTGTCTAGATCATAACCAAACGGTTTTTCAATAATGACACGACGCCAGCCGTCTTCTTCATCAAACAAGTGATTGTTGCTTAACATCTCCATCACGGTACCAAAGTCGGCGGGACTGATAGACAGATAGAAGGCAATATTTTTAGAGAAATTCTTTTTCTCGTTAAGCAGTGCAGCCAGTTCCGAATAACACTGTGGCTGCTCAATATCGCCTTGATGATACTGTAAGCGCTCACTAAAGCGTTGAAAAACAACTTCATCAAAATCATCTTTGGACTTTTCCAGAATCATGTCTCTGACTTCACTCAGCCATTTTGCCTGATCCCAAGGCCTTCGCCCAATGGCTAAAATACGTGTGCCATGCGGTAGGCGCTTGGCCACATCCAGATGATAAAGAGCGGGCATTAATTTAATTCTGGAAAGGTTTCCAGTGGCACCAAAAATAACGTAAGTACAAGGTTCGGCGTGCATAAGAAAGACTCGGTAGATTGAGAAATGGAACACGGACAACACGGATTAA
>CAIQND010000430.1 GCA_903873045.1 uncultured Methylococcaceae bacterium
AGCCGCTATCAGCCCGGATTTTATGTGTTTATCGAAAGGCTTAACGGGCGGTTATTTGCCCTTGTCGGCCGTATTAACCACTGACCAAGTCTATCAAGCGTTTTATGATGATTATCAAAAAATGACCGGTTTTTTGCATTCGCATAGTTATACGGGAAATGCGCTGGCGTGTAGGGCCGGGCTTGCAACACTGGAAATTTTCCAGAAACAGGCGGTTATCGAAAAGAACCAACAACTGGCTGTGATCATGGCGAAAGTGGCTGAGCGTTTTAACGAGCATCCTCATGTTTCAGAGGTTCGGCAGACTGGCATGATACTGGCCATTGAAATGGTCAAAAACAAACAAACGCGCGAGCCGTATCCATGGCAAGAGCGCAGAGGCCTTAAAGTCTATCAATATGCATTGTCTAAAGGGGTATTGTTACGCCCGCTAGGCAATGTCATTTATTTTATGCCTCCTTATATCATTACCGGGGAGGAACTTTTAGTTATTGCTGAAGTGGCTTGGGATGGCATACAGCGAGCGGTTAAGGATTAATATGCGGGTTTCCAGATTATATACGTCAGCGCATTTGGCGGTAGGTAAAGAAATTGAATTGGATGATGAGAATGGTCATTATGTCAGAACAGTATTACGTTTAAAAAAAGACGCCGAAATCATTTTATTCAATGGCACGGGTGGTGAATATTTATGCACCGTTGCCGAAGTCAGCCGAAAAGCCGTACTGATTCTGGTTAACACTTGGCTGGATCGTAGCGTTGAATCACCGTTGTTGGTAACATTAGGCTTGGGTATTTCGCGTGGTGACAGAATGGATTTGTCCGTACAAAAGGCGGTGGAACTAGGCGTTAATTTTATTACACCGTTATTAACCGAGCGTTGCGTGGTGCAATTTAAAGGTGAAAAAAAACCGCAACGTTTATTGCATTGGCAAAAAATAGTCCAACATGCCGCCGAACAAAGTGGCAGAACCACCGTACCCGAATTGACTGAAATCGAACAATTGCAACGGTGGGTTGGTAAACAGCAAGGATTGAAAGTGTTTCTTGATCCTTACGCAGAAAAAACCTTGGCGGATGTTGCGCCACTAGACAGGCATGTGACTCTACTCACCGGTCCGGAAGGCGGTTTTTCCGGTCAGGAGCGTGATGTCGCAAAAGCGGCCGGATTTATTCCCGTGCGCATGGGCAGCCGTATATTAAGAACCGAAACTGCATCACTGGCCGCTTTGGCTGCCGTGCAGATGTTGTGGGGCGACTTTGGAACGTCGGCGTTACCTGTGTCGACTCCTTCTCTGGATACTAAGTAATGCGTTATCTTTTTTATACAGTTGTACCGCTCTTAATCTTACTGGCCGCTTTATCGCTGGCTTGCGTCATCAGCTATTTTATGGTGCTTGGCATCGGAGATGCCATCTCTTTTCGTCAACTCATCAACCGGTTGGCACAGTTGTTTTTGATGCTAAGTATTTTTCCGGCGATGGCTTATCTGAAAATCAGCAAAGAAGCGCTGGGATTTGCCCATCGCCCCGTTTTTTTAAAACAATTGTTGCAAGGATTCGGGTTGGGGTTTATGACCTTGATACCCGTTTTTATTGTCCTTTACGTGCTTAAAATTAATGTGCTTGATGACACTCAAGTCTGGACAATTGGGCTGTTGGCTAAAAACATGACTATTAATTTATTAATTGCCTTGTTAATCTCGCTGATTGAAGAACCGCTGTTTCGAGGGATTATGTTGGTGTCTTTAAGCAAGAAATTGCCGGTCGTGGCGGCTATTTTAATTAGCTCGATTTATTATGCAGGACTGCATTTTTTTAGCAGCAATACTGATATACCTGTTCAGGATATTAACCTGTTTAGTGGTTTTAGATTGCTGGGCGAAGCGTTTGCCCACTTGATGAATCCGGCAATTCTATCGGCATTTTTTGCCTTGTTGATGGTAGGTATTTTTTTAGGCGTACTCAGAACGCAGGTAAAGGCGAGTCTGGGTCTTTGTATCGGTTGCCATACTTGCTGGGTATGGCAAATAAAAATGAGCAAAAAATTATTCGACACGGATTATAGTTCACCCTATCACTATTTGGTCAGCAACTATGATGGCGTTGTCGGGCCATTAGTGGCGGGTTGGCTGATGCTGGCAATTGCCGTTTATTTTGTTTATCAACAGGTTAAAAAGGCTTAACG
>CAIQND010000431.1 GCA_903873045.1 uncultured Methylococcaceae bacterium
CCATTAGCAGCATAGTTTATGAGTTATTTTTAAAGCAGACTCATCTGGAAATTTAAAATTTTCCGGATAACAGTAGAATTGCTTCCAGCCCTGACTTGTTGTCGGACAGCCTCCTAGGGAAATGTCATCCCTGTTTGGGAAGGACCTGCCACCCACGCTTATTCCTTCGGATATTATCGATAAGTATTTGTCTGTTATCGAACAGGATAAAAGCGATAACCGCTTTCATCTGCATGGCTTCCATGAATGGCTAAATGTTATGTCGCAGTTCAGATCTGATGAAGCACTGGCGTCTGCCGAAAGATTTGCTTTCTTTGTACGAGATACCAAGTATCAATTATATGACCTTGGAGATATTTTCCAATTGATGACTCGATTGTTCCGGGAGGCTGAGGAAAGAGAGGAGTCTGATAAGAGGGCAATGCTACACCGGGTAATTGCTCTTCAAGATGCGTTCCTTGCTGCTGGAGTCAATGGTTTGCAAGACTGGCTGCGCGATGCAGAGAGACCTTAATTGTATAGGCTCTCTGAAATCGATACCCTTAATATGTTGTACTAAAAGCCTTGTCGGGTTAGGCGAAAGCCGTAATCCGATACATTCGCATAAAATGTCGGGTTACGCTATCGCTAACCCGACCTTATATCAACCATAAATTAATCTCCGTAGAGACGCGATTTATCGCGTCTAAATGATAATCCGTGGGTTTTCGGATGTAGGGACGCGATAAATCGAGACGCGATAAATCGCGTCTCTACGGTGACGATACCTGTATATTGCCGCCCATGTGTGGTTCATAGCCTTGTAGGTCGGTTAGGCGATAGCCGTAACCCGACACATTTGCGTAAAATGTCGGGTTACGCTATCGCTAACCCGTATCTACTGGGTTGGGCGGTTGGATTAATCAAAGCCGGTAGGAAAATTCACTTGTGATTTATATAATTATGGTATATTTTTTATACCATGATAATGTTTGAGTTTGATGAAAATAAGAGCCAGACTAACATGGAAAAGCATGGAATAGATTTCACGATTGCCCAGCAATTATGGAATGATCCTGATTTTCTTGAGATACCGGCGAAAGCAGTCGATGAACCTCGATCTTTATGCATAGGCAAGATTGCCGATAAACACTGGTCAGGCGTTATTACCTACCGAGGCGCTAATATTAGAATTATTTCTGTGCGCCGCTCACGAGAAGAAGAGATTAACCTGTATGAAAGCTAAAGATTTTGATGAAAAATTTGATAATGATGAGGATATACTGGACTGCCTGGATTTATCGAAAGCTAAAAGAGTTCTGCAAGATCAAAAAAGGGTCAATGTTGATTTCCCGGTTTGGATGCTTGAATCACTGGATAAAGAAGCAAGTCGCGTAGGTGTAACCCGTCAATCCATCATAAAAGTCTGGTTGGCAGAGCGCCTTGAGCAATTGGCTGTTAACAAGAATTTACAGCGGGTAAGCCATTAATTTATCTAAGATATATATTTAACTTGCGTCGAATTTGAACGAATCAAGCGGTTACTTGAGAAAAAATAAAATGGCTTAGGTACTGTGTTTTAAATTAGTAACACCATTCACCGCGCTTTTGTTTAATCCAAAGAATCAATGGAATCCTGTTGCTGGAAAAATATAGGCTCTTCGGTTTCGGTGGCAAATTTTTGGAATGGTTTTAAGTGGCTTTTTGAAAATCTTGCGTTCTTTTATGTCGGCTTGTTGAAATCGATCGGCAGCTATGTGTGAAGGTGCAGTCATTTGAGAATCTGGCTTCAATGGCCGCAAGGGTGCGGGAGCTGGCGGTCAGTTCCAACTAAAAACCAACACACTCTCGTAGGCTTGTCACTAACCCCTCTTTGCCAAAGTGGGCTGAATAATTACAATTTTTTTACATATCGCTACCCGCCCCGATGCTTGTAAAGTGCCTGTGTGTCAGTTGCCTTATTTTGAAAAAGCAATAAACCGTCGATAGGGCGATTCACCTTTCCAGGTAATCGCTTCCGTGTAATAGTGCATTAACGCCAGATAGCCCAGCAGTCCCAAGGTAATGGCTTTGCGAATTTCCACCCCAAAAAAGAATTCGGTTAAGGCGCTAACCAGGTTGTCACCATACGCTTGTAAAACAAAGGCCAGCGCAAATGAACACACCGGCAGCACCATAAAAATATGCACATTACAACGTGCGGCGTAGCGGTATAGAAAATTTTGTGGATGGTTGTGATGCTTGTTGTAATCATGCGTTACGTAGAAAATATAGGCCGTGGCATCATGCACCAAGCGGGGCACCAGAATCGCCAGAAAATAATATTGTTGCACGTAAAGATAAAAACTACTGAGCACCAAAAAAATATTAGACCATAAAAACCATCTTCCAAATGCGCTGGTGACATAGCGTTGGCAATAAAAAGCGCTTAAAACCAGTCCGGCACACAACAAACCGGCAAGCTGTTTAAGCCATTGCGTTTGCTCGACATCCAGGCTGTTTTTAAGAAAAATACCGATATAAACAAAAAGCCCTGCCGCCACGCTTAGCGATAATAACAGCTTAAACGCCCAAGAGGGCAGGCGACAAACACCTCGCGCCACGCCATGTTGTTGTTTAAGTACATGGTATACTGTCCAGCCTGCAACCAGGACATAAAAAACCTGATACGGAATAAACAAACTGCCTATGCCAAAGATAAGTGCAATGGCGGCGGTTACCCCTATCAGGTTGCGCTGATAAAATCGCAGGTAGTCCGTGTTGCTGACCAGCACAATTGTACTGGCTAAAATATGCGGCGTACCAAACAGAATTTGAAACAATAAAAAATGGGTCGGTTTGCTGGGTAAATGCTCCCTTAAAAAGCCGTGCCAAAACCAGTTGTCAGACAGTTGCAGCGCCAGACACAGGGGAATGATGGCATACAGCCCCAGCAATAATTTAAATGAGACGGTTAGCTTACGTTCATCAGTTAAGTCTTGAGCGGTCATGATCTGTGCAGACATGCAAATATCCCCTTATTTATTATTGTTATTATGGGTTAAAACAGAAGCTAAATTACACTGATTAACACGATACTTTCAAGCTTTGCTTTTACTTTTACAAAATTAAATGATTACACTATTTCAATTACATCCCCGTTTGAAGCAAGATTGCATCATCATTGGCCGCTTTGATTTGTGCCAATTATTGATGATGAATGATAGCCAATATCCCTGGTTTATTCTGGTACCGGAAAAAGCCGATATCACAGAAATTTATCAGCTCAGTAAAGCCGATCAGCACACACTCACCCAAGAATCCAGTTATCTGGCGGAAAATCTGGCGACGCTTTATAAAGCCGATAAAATGAATATCGCCGCAATAGGCAATCTGGTGCCGCAATTACACCTTCATCATGTCGTTCGTTATCAAACTGATAAAGCCTGGCCTGCGCCAATTTGGGGAAAATTTGCCGCTGTTCCTTATACGTCCGAGCAAATGACCGATAATATTGACCGGGTTAAAAAGCAGTTAAAAATACTGTAAATACTGGGTGTGCCTATTCTGGCTTAACCTGAACAGTCATTATCATCCAATCTGAACACCTATTATGAAATAAGTTGAGCACTACCCTTAGCATTATTAGCGATGATGCGGGGCAGTTTAATGTCTTTGACCATGCACTATTTCACGCATGACATCGTCATGAGCAATGACTTCGCTACGATCTGCTGCGGCTATGCCTTGATTGATCTTGTCACAAGCCGGAGCGATGGCTTGCAGATAGGCTTTTATGGCCGGATTAACCAAATAATTACGTGATCTGTCCAGGCTATCCAGTTGATGGACGATGTCTGTTTCGGATCTGATAGTGAATGCTTCGGTTGCCGTTCTTGTTACTCCGGTTTAATGTGGTTCATTTGCAATCTTAGCCTATATAATTAGTAAATATAGACTTTCAGATATTAAATTTCCAGCTTTACTAATTAAAAACCTTTAAAATCAATGCGTTTCTTGGTGTTACTTGGAAGTTATTTATCTGAAAGTCTATAAGTTAACTATTTTTTTACCTGAATTTTTTAATGACCTTTGTAGGCGGGTATAAAATTAATACCATAAGAAGAGCCACTGTATGAGCTGCCTGGTTTCAATCCGTTCCAATGTGGTAACGTAAAACCCTCTATTTATAGTAGTTGTGGGATGTTATGGAGTCTTGTGATATGAAAGAGTGGATATTATCCTAGAAATTAAAGTGGATTGCCTTTATATTGTAAGTATGAAGCTAAAGATGCAAACA
>CAIQND010000432.1 GCA_903873045.1 uncultured Methylococcaceae bacterium
GCCAAAAAGAAAACACCATTCAAAACGATAAGAGAATTATCTTTTCGCTTGAAACCCACAAAAAGCCATGATGCAGAACCGATAATAAATGCCAAATAGCCAATGAATACGATTTGCGAAGCGACTAAAAACGCGCCGATAATGCTTGCCAAAGTGCCAAGCCAAGAGATAATTTTTTCCATCATATTTCCAGTGAGTGATATTTATTAGCGGGTAAACCTAATTCTAACATAATTTTAGCCCATTTTTTGCCGTGACCACAACTTTTTTCGCTCAAACCGAATAAATTAAAATCGGCTTGGTGAGCGATTTCATGTGGCAAAATGGTAAGCATCATTTCGGAATGATTGCGAACAAAGAATTTATTGGCTAAATGAATACGATTTTCTTCTTGATAATTTTTGCCTGCCGTGCGCGTCAACCGATTGCATAGCACAATTTTAGGGGCATCAAATCGTACCAATTTTGGATACGATTCGATAAGGTCAGACCAAATTTTATCGGTCACGATTTCGATTTTGTGGTGTAGCGTTTTCATGGATTAATTATATCGCAAATTGTGTTGTTTTTTAATCCCCTACAAAAAATATGTTATAAATATTTCTTGACCCGCTGCAATTTTATGTGATAAAATTGGCGCCCCAAAGCTTACCAAATTGGTAAGCATTGGCAAAAAGAAAAGGGCCGAAGCCCTTTCCCTTACACCGGCTGAGAGTTTGCCAAAGCGGCAAAGATTTTCGCAAGTGCAGTCTTATTCGCTTTGGTAAGCGATTCCGTCTCAGCCTCAGTGAGTTTCAGGACGGCACCGATAGCATCGGCAACCATATCCTTTTTGGCAACAGCCTCACCCGTTTTAGTCGTATAAGTTTTGGCAATGTATACCTTTTCGCGTGAGAGTTTAGCGACAACAGAGCGAACCGATTTTCCGAGATTCAGGGCGATAGTTTCAACAGTCACGCCAGCGGCATAGTCGGCAACCATGGAGATAGTTTGCTCAGGGGTATAGTTTACAGTTTTGGCAGTCATTTTAAATTTTCCTAAAGTTTACAAAAATGGGTTTAACGATACCCGTTAATCGTTGCATATTCGTTCAGGGTATGCAAGCCCTGTTAAACTCATGTTAATCCTTTTTAAAGTATTGATCTATCGCTGACCTATATTCTATCATGTTATTGAACCGAATTTCATGCCGTGCACAAAAATCAGCAAATTCTTTTATTTCTCTAGTGCGGTATTGTGTGTTCATGTGTTTATTATAGCATGGTTTCCCATGCTATCCCAAATTATTTTTAGTGCAATGTAACCATGCCCATGTTGACAAAGATTGTCACAATGCCCATTGTTATATTAACCTCAGCCTCATCAGCCCAAGGGATAACATCCAATTCGTCAACGCTTGTATCTTTGACAATGGTGTGCATGATATAATCACACGTTGCATTGATAATTTCAGCGCGTGCCATTGCCCATGTTGTGCCATTGTAATCGGCAATATTGATTGCCATTTCGCGGAAGGTTAGTATCATGGTTTCATATTCCAAAAGTAAATGATAAAGGGAAAGCCTATCAATGTGGCAATGATAGTAGCTTGGATTAGTTCGATAAGGAGTTTTTTCATCATGTGTTTATTATATCAGAGTTTCGCGTGTTGTCAACAATTTTTTGCATCTTTACATATCTTTACAATAGAAGGGGTGATAGTAGATCCCTATCAGACGGGGGCGGTTAATAGACGTAGCCTATCGGTGTAGCCTGGGGGCCCACCGTCATGCGGTATTTTAAGAAATCATGGAAAACGGATACGGTGCCTAGACCATAATAAACCGTCCAACCACCCCAAATTTACCCCTTGACCCTAAACCGCTAACATGATATAATTTACCATAACTACAAGAAGTGCATACACTTCATACAGGAGCCCTAATTGTCCCAAAACTTACCATCTACGACCCCCGCTGAGGTACTTGACATATCGCCCGAGTCTCTTGAGATCGCGAACTGTTATCTACAGAACCAAGATGCCGCAGACGTCGCAAGTGTCCTAAATATCCCACAATCCCTTGTTACCCAAACTCTCCAGCGTAAAGACGTCCGAGCGTATATTGACCAAGTGTTCTTTGATGTTGGATTCAACAATCGCTTTAAGATGCGTGCTGCAATGGATGCCATCATCAAGAAGAAGTTCCAGGATATGGAAGAAGCAGATGTTGGCTCTAGCAAGGATATTATCGAGATTTTAGCCCTTAGCCATAAAATGTCAATGGAACTTTTAGCTCGCCAGATAGAGCTTGAAAAGATCCAGGTTGCTAATAATATTAAGAATCAAGTAAATGTACAGATCAATGGTTCGGATGGCTCGAAGTATGGTCAACTAATTAACCAACTAGTGAACCTAGATGCGGCTCCTAAATAATGTTAACAATTTCTAGACCAGATATTGATCGTGAGACGATCACAGAGTTTCCAGTTGCTACTAGGTTCATTAAGTTACCTATTGTAAATTATTTGAAGCTATTACCAGCGGAGGATCCGTTGACACGGAAGCCCTCGACAGCTTGGGAACAGATTAACCGCGCCCAGATTGCGTTAATTAATGCAGTTAATAATCCACGTTATAGGTTTGTATGTGCTGCGCTAGCTAGGCGTCTTGGGAAAACTTACATCGCTAATGTCATTGGACAGCTAGTGATGCTTGTGCCTGGGTGTAATATATTGATTATATCGCCGAATTATAATTTGTCGTCGATTTCGTTTGAGCTACAAAGGCATTTGATTCGATCGTTTGACTTGGAGATGGCTCGTGATAACGTAAAAGACCGAGTATTAGAGTTAAAGAATGGGTCGACTATTAGGCTTGGTTCATTGTCAACCGTGGATAGTAGTGTTGGTCGTTCGTATGACTTGATTATCTTTGATGAGGCTGCATTGGGCTCGGGCGGTGAAGAAGCTTTTAATATTGCATTGCGTCCTACGCTTGATAAGCCGGGTTCTAAAGCAATCTTTATTTCAACACCTCGTGGTCGTGGTAACTGGTTTTCAAGATTCTTTGATCGCGGCTTTAGCGAGAACTTCCCAGAGTGGGCCTCGATAACTGCTGACTATTCAGAGAATCCACGTATGAGTGAGCGTGACGTTCAAGAAGCAAAGTCCGTAATGTCTAAAGCTGAATTTGAACAAGAATACATGGCTTCCTTTAGCGTGTACGAGGGTCAGATCTATGGGCTCGATAAAGATACTCATGTACTAGACTATGTACAGCGAGATGGTGATGAAGTGATTGCCGGGCTTGACCCTGGTTACAAAGACCCTACGGCGTTTGTTGTAATCGTGTATTCGCCACAAGACGACTGTTATCATATCACAGATGAATACCAAGAAGCACAGGCTACGACTGCGGGGCACGTCGTACGGCTAAATGAGCTA
>CAIQND010000433.1 GCA_903873045.1 uncultured Methylococcaceae bacterium
GATATTAGCACAAGATCCACGGTCACGAGTTGCTTGTGAAACACTGGTAAAAACCGGCATGGTTATACTGGCTGGAGAAATTACCACCAATGCTTGGGTAGATCTTGAAGCACTGGTCAGAAAAGTGGTTTGTGAAATTGGCTACGATCATGGTGATATAGGCTTTGACGGTCAAAGTTGTGCGGTATTAAATGCTATCGGCAAACAATCTGCCGACATTGCGATGGGTGTTGACGAGGATGACAATCATGAGCAGGGTGCGGGTGATCAGGGCTTAATGTTCGGTTACGCCAGCAATGAAACCGATGTATTGATGCCAGCTCCCATTACTTATTCACATTTGTTGGTCAAGCGTCAGGCTGAAGTCCGTAAAAATAAAACGTTGCCCTGGTTACGCCCTGATGCAAAAAGTCAGATTACTTTCCGATACGAAAATAATAAACCGGTAGCCATTGATGCAGTGGTTTTATCTACCCAGCATTCACCGGAAATTAGTAACAAATCATTGCATGAAGCGGTGATGGATGAGATCATTTTGCCGGTTCTGCCTAAAGAATGGTTACATAAAGACACCAAATATTTTATTAATCCGACCGGGCAATTTATTATTGGTGGGCCTGTAGGCGATTGCGGTTTAACGGGTCGTAAAATTATCGTTGATACTTACGGCGGAATGGCAAGACACGGCGGCGGTGCTTTTTCGGGTAAAGATCCCTCAAAAGTGGATCGTTCAGCCGCCTATATGGCTCGTTATGTAGCAAAAAATATTGTTGCTGCCGGCTTGGCTGAGCGTTGTGAAATTCAGGTTTCTTACGCCATTGGTATTGCAGAACCCACTTCCATTACGGTGGAAACGTTTGGTACCAGTAAATTGAGCGAAGACAGACTGGTACAAATTATCCGGGATAACTTTGATCTGAGGCCTAAGGGCTTGATCAAAATGCTGGATTTATTACGCCCCATCTATCAAACTACTGCTGCTTATGGACACTTTGGTCGTACTGAAGATACATTTAGCTGGGAGAAAACCGATAAAGTTGACGCATTAAAAGATGCGACTGGCCTTTAATAAAAAATAAACAAGGTAGGTAAAATAATGAGCCAACAAGATTATAAAGTCGCTGATATTGCTTTAGCAGCCTGGGGTCGTAAAGAAATCAATATTGCTGAAACAGAGATGCCGGGGTTAATGGCATTGCGTGAAGAATATGGTCAGGAAAAACCGTTACAAGGTGCCCGTATCGCGGGTTGTCTGCACATGACGATACAAACAGCGGTATTGATTGAAACCCTGACTGCTTTAGGTGCAGAAGTACGCTGGTCATCCTGCAATATTTTCTCTACTCAAGATCATGCAGCGTCAGCAATGGCGGCGGCCGGTATCCCTGTTTTTGCCTGGAAAGGCGAAACCGAAGTAGAAGCTGAATGGTGTATTGTCCAGACCATTGAAGGACCTGATGGTTGGAGACCCAACATGATTCTGGATGATGGCGGTGATTTAACCACCCTGATGCATAACAACTATCCTGAGTTAATGGCGGATGTTAAAGGTTTGTCTGAAGAAACCACTACCGGCGTCTTACGTTTGTATGAGATGTTGGCAAAAGGTACGTTAAAAGTTCCTGCTTTTAATGTGAACGATTCAGTGACCAAATCAAAATTTGATAACCTGTATGGTTGCCGCGAGTCTTTGGTTGATGCCATTAAACGCGCAACGGATGTCATGATTGCCGGCAAAATTGCAGTAGTTTGCGGTTATGGCGATGTGGGTAAAGGTAGTGCCCAATCTTTGCGTGGTCTGGGTGCAATAGTATGGATCACTGAAATTGACCCCATTTGTGCTTTGCAAGCGGCAATGGAAGGTTATCGCGTAGTCACTATGGAAGAGGCTGCACCTATTGCCAATATTTTTGTGACAGCAACCGGTAACTTTGGCATTATTACCCATGAACATCTGTTGGCCATGAGGGATCAGGCAATCGTTTGTAATATTGGTCATTTTGATGCAGAAATTGAAATTGCCTCATTGCGTCAATATGAATGGGAAAATATTAAACCTCAAGTTGATCACGTCATTTTTCCTGATGGCAAACGTTTGCTTATTTTGGCTGAAGGCCGTCTGGTGAATTTGGGTTGTGGTACAGGTCACCCCAGTTTTGTAATGTCCAATTCATTTTGTAACCAGGTTTTGGCGCAAATAGAACTGTGGAATAATGCCGACAAGTACGAAAATAAAGTTTATATTTTGCCTAAAAATCTGGATGAAAAAGTGGCCAGATCGCATCTTGCACAACTGGGCGTTAATTTAACAACCTTAACAGATGCACAAGCCAAGTATATTAATGTTCCGGTTGAAGGCCCTTATAAAGCGGATCATTATCGTTATTGATCCATCATTGTTTTTACGCTTCGGCTTGGCAATGTAAAGTCTGTAGAGACGCATCTTGCGTCTCTACATCTTGCGTCTCAAATTATAGTAACCAAGTACGTATAGCATTCACTGTGTTACTTTCTGAAGACCTTGGAGAATCTACCTGGTAGATTCCCGTGAGTGAGGCCAAAATGCAATCACAAAAAAAACATCCCCAGCTATTCAGTTTCGAATTTTACCCTCCAAAAACCGAAGAAGGTGCAGCAAGTTTGCAGGCTGTTCAAAGCAAGCTGGCAGAACTTAACCCCGACTTTTTTTCAGTTACTTTTGGTGCCGGTGGCTCAACCCGCGATAAGACCTTCGACACGGTTATTGATATTCAGGCAAAAGGCATAGCCGCCGCCCCGCATTTATCCTGTGTTGC
>CAIQND010000434.1 GCA_903873045.1 uncultured Methylococcaceae bacterium
ACCGGCACAGGGCACAAACCCCCTGGCCTCGTCACCTTAAATCGTAGACCTTGAACCGGTTGCATTATTGCCAACTAACAATATCCTGATCTTCGCCTTCACCGCCTTCTTTAGTGTCGGCACCCAAGGTAAACAAATCAAATTTTCCATGTTCGCCGGGCGATACATACCGGTATTCTTGTTGCCAAGGGTCCAGTGGTATTTTTGACTTACGTAAGTAAGGCCCATTCCAGCGCTTGGCACTATCGGGTGATTCAATTAATGCCTTTAAGCCTTCTTCAGTCGTTGGATAAGTACCCAAATCCAGTTTATACATATCCAGGGTAGCCGCCAGATCTTCAATTTGTACTCTTGCCGCTTTGGTTTTGGATTCGCCCATGTGCTTCATGACTTGTGGGCCGACAATGCCCGCCAGCATGGCAATAATACCCAGCACCACCAGTAACTCAAGTAAGGTAAAACCTGTTTGTGAATAATTTTTAATCTGTTTCATCGTTATTATTTCCATTAAGTTGCCAAATCATTAACACTCAAGATAGCCAATAAAATCGAGACGATGATACCTGCAATCATCAGTCCCAAACTAATTATCAATACTGGCTCAAGAAAAGCCAGCATTCGTTGTATAGCCACTCTCAGTTGTTTGTCATAAATAGTCGCCACGCGTAGCAGCATTTCTTCCAGCCGTCCTGTTTCTTCGCCCATTTTAATCATTTGCATCGCCATTTTAGGAAATATACGTTTTTCCAACAGCGCATCCGACAAATGTTTACCTTGTTTTAATTGCTCTTCAGCATCCGCAATAGCCGCCGCCATAACCAGATTGTCGACGGTTTCGCGTACTATAATCATGGCTGACAATATTGAAACGCCGTTACCCAGCAAAGTACCAAGGGTTCGACTGATATTGGCGGTTTCTTTGTTGGTGATAATATTCCCTGCCAATGGCAGCTTCAGAAAACGACCATCCCACACCTTCTTTTTTATCGGGTCGGCCAGCTGAAATTTCATATAACTGGACATAAAAACAATACCCCCGAGTAATGCCCACCAATAGCTTTGCAACCAGTTTGCCAAGCCCACTACAATCTGGGTTGAGACAGGCAGGGCTTTACCGGCACTTTCAAACATTTCGGTAAATTGTGGCACCACAAAAGTCAGCATCACAAATAAAGAGGCCAGCGACATGACCAATAATATAGCGGGATAAATTAACGCAGTACTGACCGTGTCTTTTAACTCCTGAGAGCGCTCCAAATACTCGGACAAGCGCTTCAAGACCTCATCCAGACCGCCCCCGGCTTCACCGGCACGAATCATATTTAAATAAAATTTGGTAAAAACACCGGTCTGCTGTTCCAGCGAATCCGCCAGTGAAGCGCCGCCCTTAACTTTTTCCAAAACTCTGCCGATTATTTTACTTAAGCGTTCGTTATCTTCAGTCAAATCTATCAATACGAGTAAGGACTTGTCAAGCGGCAAACCCGACTCCAGTAAGGTTGCAAGCTCTCCGGTTAATAAGGCAATATCTTTCTGCGACAATTTAGACTGTTTACCGCCCCTGCCCAAACCCAGAAATGATCGACTATTGGCTGGTGCAACACGAATCGGGATATAACCTTCCGACTGTAATACGGCAATTAAATATTGTTCGTCAACGGCCTCTCTAATACCTTCTTCCGTTTCGCCCAGGTTATTAATTGCTTTATAAGTAAATAAAGGCATCTTAAGCTTCCGTTGTAACCCGCATAACTTCTTCCAATGTAGTAATTCCTTGTATCACTTTTACCAGGCCATTTTCATAAAGCGTTTGCATGCCTTCAGCAACCGCGAGCTTTTGAATGGCACCGGCTTCTTCGTGCGCCATAATTAATTTACGTACCGGATCGGTCATGGGCAAAAATTCAATAATGGCCAGTCGTCCACGATACCCCATGCCCGCACAGGCTGAACAACCGACGGGTTTATATAAAATAATATCACCCTCGGGTGCAAAACGTTGCAAGCGCAGCTCTTTGACAATTTCAGGGTCGGCGATAGCGCCTACTTTACAGACCGGACACAATTTTCTAACCAACCGTTGCGCTAAAATACCATTGACGGTAGAGGTAAGTAAATACTCCTCCAGCCCCATATCCAGCAAACGCGTGACACCACCCGCTGCGTCATTGGTATGTAGGGTCGATAACACCAAATGCCCGGTGAGGGCTGATTGCACGGCGATTCTTGCGGTTTCAAGGTCACGCATTTCACCAATCATAATAACATCCGGATCTTGCCGAACAATAGAACGCAGAGCTGACGCAAAGGTTAAGCCTATTTGCGGCTTTGCCTGAATCTGATTAACGCCTTCCATCTGATATTCTACGGGATCTTCAACCGTAATTATTTTTCGTTCAGGCGTATTAAGTTGTTTTAATGCGGCATACATCGTGGTTGATTTACCGCTACCGGTCGGGCCGGTAATGAGAATAATGCCATGTGGCAGCGATAACACATCAATAAACTGCTGTAAATGTCGCCCGGCAAAACCCAGCCCGGCAAAATCCAGCACTGTATTTTCCTTATCCAGTAAGCGGATAACCACACTTTCACCGTACATGGTCGGGATGCTTGATACCCGTAAATCCAGTTCTTTGCCCAGCATTTGCACCTTGATTCGACCATCCTGAGGCAAGCGCCGTTCGGCAATATTCAGTTTGGCCATGATTTTGATACGCGAAATTACGGCAGCCGTTGACTTTACATTGGGCGCATCAATTTCCTGCAAAACCCCGTCCACACGCAGCCTGACTTTTAAGGTTTGCTCAAAGGGTTCAATATGTATGTCTGAGGCCTTGGTCTCAATCGCCCGCTGCATAATCAAATTAACCATTTTGATGACCGGCGCCTCACTGGCCAAATCTTTTAAATGTTCTAAATCTTCTTCGCCCAAATCATCAATAGCCAAATCGTCTAGCAGCTTATCCATTTTTGCCCGGTCTTCACCATACTGAACATCCAGTGCCGCATCAATTTCAGACAGCAAACCCACCTTGGCAATAACCGGTTTTCCGGTCGCCAATCTAAGGGCGTCAATATTGGACTGATCCTCGGGATCCATCATGGCAACCGTAATGTCATTGTCAGTATGACTTAAGCCAATGACATGACAGTTCTTTAAAAAACGCAAGGACACCGTTCCGGGCAATTGTATTTGCAGCGGGTACTGATCGGAAGTCACTTTCTCAAAATGACCCGATTCAACAAAGGCATCCGCTACATCAAGCTCTGAACATAAGCCCAACTTAACCAGTAACAGGGGTAAACTTTCTGCTACTGAAGTTTTTTTAACCTGATTTACTTTTTTTAATTCCGATGCTGAAAGCTTGTTCCTTTCCTGTAATGTTGTTAGCAAAGACTGATAAGTCATTATTATGTCCACTGATTAAGGGCTTCATCAATCAGGGGATCTGTATTGATGTGGGCAAGAATTTATTGATGATTTTTTAATCACCGGCATTCAGCGACAAAGCACTGACAATTTCTTTATTATCCCTTTCAGGATCAACTACGGCATCCAAAATATAGACTCTTTCGCGCGGCACGCCGCCCTTCTGAACCACATAATTGGCAATAATTTGCGCTCTGGCAGAGGCCAGCACTTTAAGCCGATCCTGTTCCGGTTTAATAATGGTAAAAAGCTTCTGCTTAGCGACCTCATAAAAATCACCGGCTTCGGGATTCATCAATTTTGGCGTTCCTAAAAAAGACTTTTCAGACAACAGCGGAAATTTTTCCATAAACATTTCGGCTAATAATCGTTTGTAATCACCCGCAGAAAGCAAAACATATTGCGCACGTATTTTTTTAACGGCGTCTTTATTAATCTCGGCGGCACGTCGTATTTTAAGTTGTTCATATAAAGCGTCTTCTCTAATAATCGGCCAATCCTGTTCCTGAAAAGAAGCGCCTTTGATATCCAGTTTTAAAATCGGCCGCTCTTTTAGCGCCTTGGACAAAACGTCCAGTTTTTCTTGTTGTTGCGTACTCAACGCCGAATAACCGGCAGGAAAGCTAATGAGGCTCATGTCTTTTTCACTGCCCAACAATGAACCCAATGCCCGAAAAGGCGAGGTGACCACCTTTTTAAGTACATTCATCAGCGCATCGGTAACAATAGCGCCCACACTAAACCGGGGATCATCCAAACTGCCGGTAATGGGCACCTCTATTTTTATTCTACCACTCGAATCTTTCAGTAATGCGACAGCCAGTTTAATAGGCAAAGAAACCGCCTTAGGATTTTCAACTTTATCCCCCAACTCGAACTGATCAATCAGTATATTATTAGTCGCCGTTAATTGACTGTTAACGATAGTATATTTTAAACCCAGCGTCATCTTGCCTTTTTCAACTTTATAGCCTGCAAATTCCACCATATAAGGGGATACCAGCGGCATCGGCAGCCCGTTAAAGTTCATGTCCACCTGACTGCTACCCAAATAAGGGCTTATCTCGGCCTTGATATTGACCGGAGCCAAATCGTAGGCATTCCCCTTTAAAACAACCGTCATGATTGAGTTTTTTTCAGAGGAAATACCGCTTGCACCGCCATCCAGACTTTTAATTTGCGCGGCAAAGGGCATAATTAAGGATAAATCAGAAAAATCAGAAGAGCCATCTGTCACCTGAATTTTACCTAATTTAAAATAGGGTTTGTTACTATCCGTTTGTTTATCAGGTGTTGTTTTAGCGAGTGGCTGAGGCTTGCTTTTATCACTGATAACCATATCACTAAAATTAACCGTCTTGTCTTTTTTGATAGTGACCCTCGCATAAGGTTTATCAATAACCAATGCGGCTGCGGTATAACGATTTTCCAACACGTCAATATCCAGGTCTTTTAAATCCAGGTCTTCCCATTTTACCAAATCGGTAAGCAGCGTTTGATCACGTGTTAATAAACGGCTGATGCCGGTATTGCCCTTAAATTTAACATCCAGCTTGTCCTTATCTGATGTAACAACGGATACTTTACCATCAATATGAAAATCTCCGTCCACAACATCCAAACGAACCAGTTTATCAAAATAAGGTTGAAATGGCTCAAGCTCAACCGCTTTGGCATCAAGGTTTAGCCTAGCTGAAAATGGGGCGATAACCGCATCGCCTTTAAGTGCCATCACACCCGCTTTATTGATGCCAACACTTAATTCAACCGGCAACTTTGCGCCGTTTTTATTACTGTAATTTTTCAACTTAAACGTGATGGGTTTAAAGTTGATGGTGACAGGTTTTGTTAGCGTCTGGTCTTCAAAATTTAGACTCAGATTAGTTAAAGCCATGTCGTTGACTTTGATTTTCCAGGTGGCTGTTTGCGGCTTGACGGTATTCGCTATGCTTTTATCGATACTTATTTTGTCAGCTTGAGAGAGCGTAAATAAGGTCTGGTAATTAATGGCACCGTCGGGATTTAACCATGCCTGCAACTCGGCATTATTTGCCGAAATAGAGTTTAGTACTAGTTCCTGATTAGCCAAATTAAAATCAATACCGCGCACGGCAAAAACAGGGACTTTAAGCAAATCTTTTTGGAGAGCTTTATCTTTAAGCTGTTGATTCCGAATTAATAATCCTGTTATCGCAGAATTGCCTTTAAACTTGACATCCAGCTGATTTTTATCAGGAATAGCGACAACCACATTGCCATCAACCGCCAACTTTCCGTTAATAACATCCAGACGCGCAAATTGGCTAACGTAGGATTCGAAGTTTTCCAAGGCAATGCCACTGGCATCAATAACACTATTTGCAGAAAAAGGCTGCATAACAGCATTGCCGACCAATTTGATCAAACCGGTTTTATTTAAGCCTGCACTTAGCTCATAAGGCACAACAGCACCCGTATCACTACTATAATCAGTCAACTTTACATTGATCGGTTTAAAGTTCATAAGCACCGGCTTTTTTAAGGTCTTGTCTTCAAATACCACCCCAAAATTAGATAATGCCAGTGCGTTGACCTTGACTGTCCACGGCGCTTCATTGGGCTCGACCGGCTTTACTGTGACGTTAGGGGGTTTGTTGGCAACGGTTTTAGCGGCCGGGAATAAAGCTGAGTAATTAATGACACCTTGCGTATTTAACCCGACCTGAAAATCGGCATCGTTGGCTGAAACGGACGCAATCAAAAGGGCGCGTTTCTCAAGATTAAAATCGATGCCTTGCACAGAAAAAACCGGCATTTTTATCAGAGTCTTATTCTGGTTTTTTTCTAAAAATTCAAAATCATGAATTTCAAACGACCCTTTATTAACGGTAAACTGTACGCCATTTTTAGTATAACTGGCCTTATAATCGGCATCGAGTAATTCATAACCTTTTAAATTAAAGAGCCTGTTATCAGGTAAAGCCAGCGCCATAATAGTTTCCAGCGTGACCTTGTCAAACTTGACATGCCCTTCTGAAGAGCCTGTTTTTAAATTGGCGGTGCCCTTCCAGTCCAAAAGTCCTCCTGACTTCAACGCCAAGGACACCCCCAAACTGGCGGGTTTATCAGTCCGGGTAGTCAAGTTTTCAATGTCGATATTTATTGGATTGATAGCCTCTATAACCGGCGTGTCTAAACGGGCATCTTCCCAAACCAGATTGCCTTCTGTTAAGGTTAATTTTATGATATTGACCGGGAATGGTTGCACTTGTTGTTTATTATCATCTGCTTTGTCCTTAAGCAGATCCTGAAAATTAAAGGTTCCGTTTTTTTGTCTGGCAATATGAACATAAGGCTTGCTGAGTAAAACCTCATCAAAAACCAGCGCCAACTGTTTTATGGATCGAAGCAAATCTAATTTAATATAAAAATCATCAAACGCTGCAAATGGCTGACCATTATGCTCCTGAACCTCAAACCGCTGTAACCTGATAGAAAGCGGAAAGGGTTGAACCTGTATTTCTGAAATTAATGCTTTTCGTCCGGTTTCCTGCTGGATAATTTCAGGTATTTTTGACTTTAATAGTGCCGGCACAATGTAAACACCCGTCACTACATACACCATTAAAACACTGCCTACTATAATAAACGGCTTTTTAATTTTAGATAATATGTTTAGCGTTTCCATAATGTCCCCGTATTTTAATGGGTGTTACCTGTTTACTCGATATTTAAGTTTTTATTCGCTATAGTCGCGACGTGGGCATCGCTCCTACGGTGGGAGCGATGCCCACATCGTGACTAACGAAAACATTTCGATTTATTCGGGATTGCTTCAGTCAAGCTAAAAAAATGGGAACAACGAATGTTAAACAAAAAAGGCGGCTTCGAAAGCCGCCTTTTTTCTCCTGAAGAAGTCGGTTATCAATATTTATAAATCAAGATAGCCAGTTTCCTCATGCAAAACGGTGTCAAGTCCTTGTACTTCTTCATCGGGAGTCACCCGCAGACCGATCCATTTATCCAGTAGTTTCAGAATTAAAAAACTAAACAAGGCACTCCAGGAAGCCGTAACAACAACGCCGACCGCCTGAATACTGAGTTGATCCATAATAGAAACGCCTTCAGGCAATCCCAGTCCACCCAAGCTGCCAGCGGCAAAAACACCGGTCAATAATGAACCGGCAATGCCACCTATGCCATGAACAGGAAAGACGTCCAAAGAATCATCTATCTTTAACGTGCGCTTTACATATTGGGTGGCATAAAAACACACAAAACCCGCAACAATGCCAATCACCAAGGCACCCGCAGGCCCAACAAAACCGGATGCCGGCGTAATGGTACCCAAGCCCGCCACCATACCGGTAACGATACCTAACACACTGGGTTTGCCAAAACGCTTCCATTCAATAAACATCCAGGTTAAAGCCCCTGAAGCGGCACCAATATGAGTCACCAACATAGCCATTCCAGCCCGCCCATCTGCTGTTAAGGCACTGCCGGCATTAAAACCAAACCAGCCAACCCACAACATACCAGCCCCCGTGACTACCATAGTCATATTATGAGGTGGCATGGCAGTGGTTGGAAACCCCTTTCTTTTACCCAAAATTAAGGCCGCGACCAACGCGGCAACCCCGGCATTGACATGAATAACAATGCCACCGGCAAAATCCATCACGCCCAAATCAGCCAACCAACCACCGCCCCATATCCAGTGACAGATAGGTAAATAAACAATAATCAACCATAAACCACTAAACCACAGCATAGCTGAAAATTTCATCCGCTCGGCAAAAGCGCCCACAATTAAGGCGGGGGTAATGATGGCAAAAGTCATTTGAAACATAAAATAAACTGTTTCCGGAATATCACCCGTCATTGCAGTCGTGCTGATATCCGGCAGAAAAACTTTGGAGGTGCCACCGATAAATTGTTGCAATTCGCCGCCATCCGAATAAATAAAACTGTAGACACCTGCAAGCCAAAGAATGGAAACCATGCAGGTAATGGCAAAGCACTGCATTAACACAGATAATACGTTTTTGCTTCTGACCAATCCGGCATAAAATAATGACAGGCCCGGAATAGTCATAAACAAAACCAGCGCAGTAGACGTTAAAACCCACGCCGTATTGGCTTGATTTAATTGATTTGCAGAAGCTATTTCGGGAAGTAGCAATAAGCCTGAAATTAACTTTTTAGTTGTAATAAACGCCATCTTTCTAAATTGCATCCTCGCCGGTTTCACCTGTTCTAATACGAACCACTTCTTCCAAATTAGAAACAAATATCTTGCCATCACCAATCTTTCCGGTATTGGCCGCTTTAACGATGGTGCTAACCGCTTTTTCTACCATATCATCAGCAACAGCAATTTCCAGCTTAACTTTTGGCAAAAAATCGACTACATATTCAGCGCCCCGATAAAGCTCGGTATGACCTTTCTGACGACCAAAGCCTTTTACTTCCGTTGCGGTAACGCCAGCAACGCCTATGTCAGATAACGCTTCTCTCACATCATCCATTTTGAACGGTTTAATGATAGCTGTTATTAATTTCATCTTATCTCCAAATATTATTGAGCAACAAAGTGGACTATTCAGGCTGGTATGATAGTGAATTATGAATCAACATACAATTAATAGACGGATGGGGAGCTTCGTAAGTATTCGCGCCCCCTTTGAAAAAAGGGGGTTGAGGGGAATTTATCTAATAAACCCCCCCCTAACCCTAATGTCATTAAGGTTATTTCTGCGAAAAAACTTACCTATTAGAAGAATCCAATCGTTTTCTTGATTGGGAAAATCCTACTTTTGATGGGTAAAATATTCTCCGGAAATCACCTTAAACTATGAACAATGAATAGCCTATTAACCACACATGAGCAGCAATATACAGGTATCGTCACCGTAGAGACGCGATTTATCGCGTCTTTATTTATCGCGTCCCAACATCCGAAAACCCAC
>CAIQND010000435.1 GCA_903873045.1 uncultured Methylococcaceae bacterium
ATTGCTTACCGGGAATTACGCTTATTGGAGCTGGAAGTTATTCAAAAGCTGTTTGGTAAAAACCTGACCGCCCAGCTGGATGTTGATACGCTCATCCGTTGCAATGTCGATCAATTTCACGGTATCGAAATAGACGACAGCGCCGCGCAAATTGCCACAGTCGCCTTATGGCTGACCGATCATCAAATGAATATCAAGGTGCAAAGTCTCGGGCTTTATTACCACCGCATTCCCTTGGTAAAAAAAGCCAACATCGTTTGCGCCAATGCCTTGCGTATTGATTGGAATGAGGTGATTCCGGCTGAGAAATGCAGTTTTGTGATGGGTAATCCGCCGTTTGTGGGTAGACAATATCAAACTAACGAGCAAAAAACTGACTTTGCCGAAGTATTTAAAGGCATAAAGGGTGCGGGTGTGTTGGATTTGGTGGCGGCTTGGCATATTACTGCTGCACGCTATATTCAGGCCAATCCCAAAATCCCTGTTGCCTTTGTGTCCACCAACAGCCTGACCCAAGGCGAACAGGTCGCTATTTTGTGGACTGAGTTATTAAAGCTTAATATCAAACTGCATTTTGCTCACCGCACGTTTCGTTGGAGCAATGAAGGCAAAGGCGTTGCCGCTGTGCATTGTGTCATTATGGGTTTCATCAGTTGTAGAGACGCGATTAATCGCGTCTGTTATGGAGGAGACGCGATTAATCGCGTCTCTACGGTTTGCCGCCTGTTCGATTACGGTGATGATATTACAGGCGAACCTGTTGAAATTCAAGCCAAACAGATTAATCCATATTTGGTTGATGCGCCGACAGTGTTTATAGACAAACGCCGAAAACCATTATGTAAAGATGTGCCAGAAATGGTTTTTGGCAACATGCCCAACGATGGTGGACACTTACTTTTATCTAAGGAAGAAGCAGACGCTATCCGACAAACTGATCCCATTGCCGCGCAATATGTACGATCCTTTTTGGGTGCCGAAGAATTTATTAATAATATTAACCGCAACTGTCTGTGGCTTAAAGACAGCACCGCTCATGATCGCAAAGCGTCCCCGGAAATTCAGAGACGAATGCAAGCCGTGAAAACTTTGCGTTTGAATAGCTCCAGAGAAGCGACACAAAAGCTGGCTGAGTTGCCATATCTCTTTGGTGAAATTCGTCAAAGTAACCATACTTACATTGGGATACCTAAAACATCATCTGAACGACGCGCTTATTTGCCTATTGGTTTTATCGAGCCAGAGGTAATTGCAGGGAGTGAATTATTTGCCATACAGAATGCTACAATCTACCACTTTGGCATTCTTTGTTCGACCACGCACAACGCCTGGATGCGAACTGTTTGTGGTCGTCTAAAAAGCGATTACCGTTACTCCAACACTATCGTCTACAACAATTTCCCGTGGCCGCAAACCATCAACCCTACTCAACAAGCGAAAATCGAAACCGCCGCCCAACTGGTTTTAGATGCCCGTACTGCTGAAGAAAACCGTTGTGCCGAACAAGGCCAAAAATGTTCACTCGCCACGCTATATGCGGCAGGCAATATGCCGACCGATTTATTGAAAGCCCACGCCCAACTCGACAAAGCGGTCGATGCCGCCTACGGTTACAAAGGCGGCAAAGACGATGCTGCACGCGTCGCTTTTTTGTTTGAGCAATACCAAAAACTGCTTGCC
>CAIQND010000436.1 GCA_903873045.1 uncultured Methylococcaceae bacterium
CAGGATAGGTTTGCCCAAAAGGCTGGAAATGGTGCGCGTATAACGAAAATCCACGGTAAATAGGCGGTTTGAGGGCAAAATAATTATTTTTTCGGCTTTTTTATGAAGAAAGTGGAGTATTAAACCTTAAGTCAGACAGACTCCTAGTCTTGGAATGACTGGATCTTCAATACAGGAATGACAGTTACCGGTTTGATTCTGAAGAAATGAAACAAACCGCTTTTCAAATATAGACTTTCAGATATTAAATCTCCAACTTTACTAATTAAAAACCTTTAAAATTAATGCCTTTCTTGGGTAACTATTCAGTCCCCCTCTTTGAAAAAGAGGGGGACTGAATAGTTACAAAGGAAATATTATATACGATGCAGTGAATTGCTTTTTAGGTTTTTTTTCATGCGTCAGGGCCGTCATTTACCTCCGACATGCATTAGTAGCGCTGTGTCGGGTTAGCGATAGCGTAACACAACGCGACAAGATTGACGGGTTACGGCTATCGCCTAACCCGCTGCTTGTTTTTTAATTCAACGTCCCGAATTTCTACAGGAATCCCCGCATATATAATCGCCATTCTGGCTCTGATTGCATAAGGGCAACACCTGAAGCTATATAAAACGGGGAGTAAGTATTCATCTCCCCCGTTGAAAAAGGGGGATTTATCTAATAAAATCTCCCCTAACCCCTCTTTGTTAAAGAGGGGGACTGAATAATTACAACGGGGAAGCTATTTGCCATCTTAAATATTGCAATTTTTTTCATTTTTGTGGATTGCTAGCGCGAATCCACCCTACGATTTATGCGCCTTACGGGTTGCCCCCAATGCCATTAAGTTAAGTGAAAGTTGTTTAAAAAACTGGAGTGCAATCTCTTCAGCTATTGCCTGTAAAAACAGCCAAAGCGGTTTTACTCCATATTGCATACTTAACTTAACGGCATTGGTGTTGCCCCTTTTTTCCATGTCATTAAAGCCATCTTGCAGGTCATGGATTGGACTGACTAAAAACCGCAACCAGTTGAAACATGCAAAAATAATTTTGTTTGGATCTGGGGAGCCATGCTAAAATTCCAAATGTCTGCTTACTCAAGCAGGTTTTAATTTAACTTTATATTTATATTTCAATACCTTCGCCAAACGGAAAAGCTAATGCGACTGCTCCAAAAAAAACGGGATCAGGTCTTGTATTTTGGATGGGTGTGTTTCGATTTCAAACTGATTGTGCAAAATTCAAGACTTGATCCCTTGGTTTTTCTTTATGTGGTTGGTTGCTTGTTCAACCAGCACATCGGCCAGTTTTTGCTGTAATTGGTTGGCTTCGGTGAGGCGGGATTTTAGTTGGTCGCAGATTACCATCAGCTCATCAACTTTGGCGACGATGCGTTGTTGTTCGGCAGGCGAAGGTAATGCCAAAGGCATTTTCTTCAAAATACCATGATTCAAGTTCACCATCGTTGTTCCAACCGCCTCGCCAGCAAGATAAGTACGGGCATAATTACACCGGAAAAATATTCTTAGATAATTACGACAAACCTCTGAGTAAAATCTCAGCACAAAACTTCCCGTTCCGCAAAGCCATCCATTTTCATTTTCTGTAACAAGCGCGATGCGACCAACTTCCCCTCTTCGGGCCATAACAATGTCACCTTCGTAGATTGCATAAGAATCAAGAGTCTTTGCCATTATCTTTGAAACTGAAACAGTTTCATCGGAAAAAATTTTATCGTCAATCATATGAGATGGATTTATTAGCGGCACACCGCCTTGAATATAATCTGATTGATGAATCATTGAGCCAAATGGCCCAGTCGAAATGTCTGTGGCATAATCACTAAACCTCACCCAGTTCCATCCCGACGGCAGATAAAACGGTTTTTCTTCATCAGTTATCGATGTCAGCGGTTTGGCTTTTTTGATTTTACCTTCGGCAATTAGCTTGGCTTTTTCAGCTTGGATGCGTTTGAGTGATTCGCTGGCGGGTTCGTCGTTCGGGTCTTGCGGGACGAGTTTACCCATGACGGCCAGTTGTAGCAGGGTTTGCTTGAGGGCGTCGATGCTGGTTTCGGTTGTGAACAGGGTGTTGAAATGCGCGGCGATGCGTTGCCAATCAAAATCCCCCCCAGCCCCCCTTTTGCAAAGGGGGGAGCCTGTTTTAGGTGATTGTGTGAGTGTGTCGAGCAGGTAGCTGACGAGTTTTTCGTGGGCTTCGGCGGCGTTGCTGTGTTGGTTTTCCAGTTGGTCGCACAGCGCCATCAGTTCATCGACCTTGGCGACAATGCGGTGTTGTTCGGCGAGCGGTGGCAAGGGGAAATATGCTTTTCTGCCGTCATCAGTTCCAAGTCGTGGCATTTTCATGCCATAGCTTCTAGCATTTACATAACTTATAAAATATGGACTTTTAAGAGCGAATTTAAAATAATTATTGCTGAATGGCCCGTAACAGCGAAACGGCAATATCTCAGTTGTACAAACACCGTCTTCATCAGCAACAATGACTTTGTTTAAATATGGCCGAAGTTTTCCATACAAAACATCTCCGGCCAGAAAGCTATTTTTAGTGCTCAATGAGCGCCTTTCAGAAAATCTGAATTTCTGAAGAAGCTTCGAGGTGTCTTTTTCAATATCTTCAAGATCAAGAACCCACGTATCATCAGAAATTAAATCAAGCTTTTCCGTTGTGCCAAAATTAGTGATTTCCCCAAGTAGCGTCCACTCCCAATCCTGCGGTAATTCAAATGGTTGTTCTTTCTCAGAAATCCCCCCCAGCCCCCCTTTTACAAAGGGGGGAGCATTCGATGTTGCTGGCGCTGACGAGGTTGATTCTCCCTCTTTTACAGAGTGGGGAGCATTCGATAGAGCCATTTGCGCTGCTCGGTAAGCCTTGATATTTCTAGTCTGTAGCGCCCCGTAAAATTCGTTCACCCCAATTTTCAACGGTAGAATCAGGGTTTGAGGGGGGTAGATTTTGATGAAATGCGTTTTTTACAAATTTCCA
>CAIQND010000437.1 GCA_903873045.1 uncultured Methylococcaceae bacterium
ATTTTCTAATGCAGGTGTCTTAACCGCCAATGCTTGCCAAGCTTCGGCAATAACGGCGTTTTCAGTCACGGTTTTTCCCGTTGCAATAAAAGTAAACACGGTTTCCCAGAGTTGTTGTTCAAATTGTTTCACCACGACAGAAGGCGCGTCTGAATTTTGTAATAGGGCTAAAATAGCGACTATGATTTTGGGGCTTTCAGGGGAAAGTTGAGCCAATAAGCGAGTCATTAATAACGGTGAAAACTGACTGACTAAGCGTTTTCTAGCCGTTTCTGACGCTAATAGCGTATGCATAATTTCAGGGTGAGTATCGATTAGCCAGTTTTCCAATGTGTGTTGTTGGCTGTTCGATAGATTCAGTGTCTGCCACGCTTCGGTAATAATGGCAGTTTCGCTCAGAGTTTGGTTCGTGGCGATAAAGGCAAATAAGGTTTCCCATAGTAGTTGCTCAAATTGTTTCACCTCCGTGTCTGGGTTTTGCTGTACCGGCAATATTGCGGTGATGATTTTTTTGCCTTCGAGCGAAAAGTTATCCAGTAAGATGGTCATAAACAGCGGTGAAAATTGCCTAACCAGGCGTTTTCTTGCGGTTGGCGCGTTTAATGTACTGAGAATAAGACCTTTAGGAATAGTTGCTACGCCGTCTTGCCAAGCATCCAGCAGCGTCTGCTCAAAATTTTTATTTTTTGTCAGTGTTATCGACCAAGGTAAACGCCCCGTATTTAAGAAATAAACCAAGGTTTCGGCTAGGCTTTGTTGGCTGGTTTTATGGCAAATATTGTGAATTGTTGCGGAAGATGAGATGGTAATCTGTTCACGAAGTTTTTTTTCAATAGCCTCTGCAACGACTGCGGTTAAGTTTTGTTCCCAATGCTCCAGTGTTAGCGCACCCGCATCAATATCCAAGCGGTCAATAGACCAGCTTTCAGAGTCTGCAAATCGATTAAATACTTTTTCCAGTGTAGGTAATAAATCATCCTGACACCATCCTGATAATCGATTTTGTAATAGCCAAGCATCCGATTCCACACCGTTAAATTCGATGTGGAGGTGTTGCTGTTGAATGGTATGCGGTGAACTGCTCATTGGAATGTGTTTTAGCCAAGTTTGAGGATGTCTTTCTGTATAAATCGGCATCCATCCTTGGTGAAAGCGGTGAGCAGAATAGTCTTAATGTTAGGTTCGCGCTGGGTAAACCTAAAGCTGGTTTGTTGACCGTTTGACATCGGTGGAATAGCATCCTGCACTTCCCAAAGATAAGCGATTGGTTCATCATTACCAACGGGTTTTACCTCCAAAAATGCGACTGGAAAATCCACTTGCTGGGTTATTTCCAGTTTCAAATCTAATTCGTTAGGACACTGCGGTTCATCTATGCTTTTCGGATTGCATTTATTGACTTTGACTGTGTTAAATGCAGGTGTTTTAACAGTCATCACAACTTGTCCACGTTGTGTTATAACAATAGTACTGTCAACTGGTGTGACCGTTAAGGCGGTTATTGAGCCGATAAATCGTGGTGATGGAAGCGGCCAAGAGTATCCAAATTCAAACGGTAGGCACTCGAAATATTCAATCCACCATGTATCCATAACGCCTGATTTTGATGGTTCGTAATTAAACTTCAGGCAATCGACTCCGCCTGTACGTTCAATAATCAGCTTATTTATGATGTCTGCAAAACTATTTCCGTCTCCTCCAACTTCTGCCAAAACTTTCTGAACTTCTGCTGACATATCAATATTATTGCCTTGCGGATATTCAAAGGTGAGATGAGCCTGAAAATTTTCTTTTATATTGGGCAAAGAGAAGTAATAGCCGCGTCGCAAGGCAATACCATCACAGGGCAAATCGCAACAGTTATGTGAGATTTCCATATTGGCAGGGCATTGATTGCTGTCCAGCACATTGATGGAAACACCAGCCTTGCTAGCGATTGAATCCGTGGTGTAACTATTGCCATCAAGAGGTACGTCATTGATCGTATAAGGCGGTTTACCTCCGCTGAGCATGAGGGTTGCTGTATAGGTTTGTAAATCATCACTGCACTTAAAATCTATGCTGTCAAATGTAATGGCTGATGTAACCGTGATGGTTTGCGGTAGTGACTCCGTGCCGCCAGTGTCACGAATGGTTAAGGTATATTCACCTGCTGACAATAATATTTCATTCAATGCTTGATATTCCTGCTCATTAATTTTGATTTCATAAGGTGACAGACCACCTTTTGGAGTAATGTTCAGAGCCGAGAAACTATCCACATTAGGGCAGCCTGTTGTTACATTAAAGGTGACATAGGTCTGGATAAACTCGATTCCCGCCGTGCATGAATGACTGTCTGCCACGGTGATACCGCCTCCCATGCCATTTGCCATTGGAGCGGTAGTATATTGATTATTGACTGCCGTTTCGTTGCCAGCATCATTGACCGTATAAGGCGGTGTGCCGCCCTCGATATTGAGCGTTGCCGTGTAGGTATCAGAAACTTCATCGTATTGAAATAATGGTTCGCTAATAATAATGGGTGCGGCAACCGTGATAGTTTGTGGAATCGATTCTGAGCCTTCAGCATCACGAATCGTTAAGGTATGCTCACCAACGCCTAGTGTTAGCGCTTCACTTAATGGTTGATATTCTCCGTCATCAATCTTGATGATGTAGGGTGACAAATCGCCTTCCGGGATAATCCTTACTGGCGCACCATCGGCATTGGCGCAGCCAATTGTCACGCTGAATGTTGGCTGTACGCAGTGATGGGTAATTTCGATTTCGGCGGCGCATAGCCTACTGTCCAGCACGTTGATAGTTCTGGTTGTTCCGTTATCGATTGAATCCGTGGTGTAAACGTTTCCAGTGATGGTTATTTCGTTGATCGTATAAGGTGGTGTGCCACCGACGATATTAAAGGTAGCACGATAGGCGCTGGTATCTGCACTGCATTGGTAAGTCGGCACACTAAAAGTAATGGGCGATATAATCGTGATAGTTTGTGGCAGCGATTCTGTTCCTTCAGCATCACAAATTCTTAAGGTATGACTGCCAACTGCCAATGATACCGTTGAGCTTAGTGGCTGGTAATCCTGTTTGTCAATTTTAAGATCATAAGGTGGCAAGCCGCCTTTTACGGTAAGGCTGACGATGGCAAATCCTTGTTCGTTGGTGCAGCCGATTATTACAAAGAGCTTGGGCAGTATTTTCGGCAATACAAACTGCACAGCCTCACAAACTGAATTGCACTGGTAGGGTAGATAAAAATCCGCAATGACTGTGTTATCAGCAAACTCTTTGACTATTTGAGTGATGATGTCGGGTGTAATGTCTTGTGCGTCAACTGCAAATTTAGGTGCGGCGTGATAAACAAGAATGAATGTTCCGCCTAAAGGAACACCTGCTTTGTGCTGAATGCCTGGATTGCTTTGCAGGAAGTGATTAAGGAACAGCTTTTGTTTTATTTCACGAACACGGCGTAGATATTCATCGTAAAGAACTTTAAACGCATCGGTACGACAGGCGTATAGGATGGCTTCAAGACGGTCATCTATTTCTTCACCCGATGTTATAAAATCTTTAGTAACAGCGGCGAGTTCTCTCACGTTAATAACGTTTTCTGCTTCATCTTCCACACCAGCAAGTCTTTTTGCATAATATTGCTCGATTTCACGCTCAATAGCTGTCGTTATATCGATTAAATCTTTGTGTATTTTTTCAAAGCTATCATAATTAAATTGTGCAAGATCATCAGACACAGCATTATAAATTTTTGAGAGATACATAACTGGATATATATAAACAATATTCTCTTTCCCAGGCCCCCTATTTCTCTCATCGATTAGATCACCGATGATTATCCAAGCAGGTATATCATGCTCTCTGCCGAGCGCAATATCCGCATCCTCAAGGAATCGACCCACAGTCATAGGTGTTACTTCATAATCTGGAGCTTGTTTAACCAGTAGCGGTAATGTTGGCTTAGTCTTAGTAGTAACAGGAGACTTATGCTGATAGGGCAGATCATAAAAATACTGTACTTCTTTGCACAAAAAACAAATAAGCTCAGCTTTCAGCGCGTCATATTGTGCTTCCAAATCCTCAAATCGACAGTCTTCTTGACTTAAATCAGCGAGCATTTTTTCCGTAAACTTACCTGCGCGTAGAGTAATCACATCGATGGGTAAGCGGTAATCATTTTTCAATTTCAACAGCGTCTCTATGACATCTTGATAGTTACTACCCAAATGCCCTTCTATACGTAGAAAATTGTAAGGTTCCAGGTCATAGCGCAACGGGTTGATAACAAAATCAGGTACAGGGGGCGAGTATTCATCACTACGATAACTAAAGTTTTGTTTAGCCCGATTACGTAGGGTTTTTTCGCTATTCCAAAGCATAAACAGCGGAGGCTCTCCGCTTTGCTGGTAGTAGTAAGGAATCGCTTTGTCAGACAGCAGCATATCGCCTAATTTACTAGGGGTAATGCGAATTAGAGGATTGTCTTTATTATCTAATGGTAAAACGGGAGTATCGGTAAATTGCGCAATCATTTCGACCAGACGGTGAAATAACAGCTTTAATTCTGCTCTTTCTTTAAAACGCGCATCGCAACTATTATTGGCGGGAGAGGAGGTAAAATAATGCCGATAGAAACCAGGGCTGGTATCGGAAGCGAAAGGCGTTGCCAGTCTTAACATCAAGTGTCTTGGAAACAGCGCGTCAGGTGGACAACAGCTACACAATAACGCCACGCCTTTCCAGCGAAATTCATCGTAAGCCTTGATTAAATCATCGAAAACGTCGTAATAATATTGCAGAAAAAGAATTTGCGTTGTCTTGGTTGGTAAGTCATCCAAAAAGCCGAATTTTGCATTAAAACTGGCGAATGGATTGTCTGGAAATAGGTCTTGTACAATAGGTTTGAATGCTAAGTAAGCTTGGCTAAGCGCATTTCCTACTCGATGTGCCAGTTGACCTTCACCTCTGCTAAAAACCGCATGGAAAGCCGCTAATATGTCCTCTGATTCGATAGAGCTATCATTGGATAATTCATAGCGTGGCAAGCGAAAGTCAGGTAAATTCAGCTGTGCGGCTAACACGGCTTCACGGTCGAAGAAAACGACGTTAGCCGACTCTAAGTGATTCGCTTCGTTGTTGGCGGTAATGATTGCATCAAGATCAGTTTTTGCAATTAATAAAGGTCGCAAGGTTGCGGTTACTTTAGAGCCTTGGTCATCGCAACTATTGGGCGTACAACTACGCAGATTATCTTTTTTTAATTCGAGAAATAGCAGTACGACTTTTTCACTAGCACCCCAAAAATAAACCAATGGTAAGGGGATTACACCTGTTTTATTATCATCAAGGTTGTCTTCAACAATTTCCCAAAGTTCATAGGGTACTTTTTTCGGCTTATCCCCTGTTTCATCCAGTTTTGTAAATAGCGGGTATTCAATATCTTCGGGGGGAATATATCTTTTATAATATCCTAAAGTGACGTTTTCAGGCTGAACGATAAGATAACCTTCTGAGGTAATACCACAGCCTTTTGAAATAGAGATTGCCGTTTCCGTGCAGCTTACCTCTAATCCACACACGATGCCTATACCAATCAAATTGGCGCGTGTTAAACGCGACTGCTGATCCAGGTAATCAATAGCCTGATTCAAATGCACGTTAGTCAACACTTGGTTGGCTTCAAAAAGAGGATATTCATTTTGTGTAGGATTCATGGCGGTATCACCGATATTTTTTGTTAGGTAGACGAGTGCAGCGGATAGCTGCCTAATGCGGTACTGCCAAGTCGAACCGGATTTTGGTCACTGCCATCATCACAGTCATGTAAAGTTGCACCGGGATAAGTATTGCGTAATTCACTTAGCAGGTTGACGACTATCCACAGTCGGTAAGAGACTTCAATCCACTCTGCGTATACACCTGCGACAAAAACACCGTCAACCGTTTTGCCAATCAATAAGGCGGTTACCTCTTTTGGCAACGCCAAGTCGCTACGACTTTCAATATTCAACAGTAATTCTGTAATATCGAATTTTTCTAAAGCCACTTCATTAGCTATGTTGTCCTTCATCCAGTGATAAAATTCATCCGCATAATCGCTAATTATTTTTGCGGTACAAGTACATAAATATTTTTCATCGAAAACTGGATTAGGCAGGGCTTTCAAGACAGTTTGCACTCGTTCTTGCAAGCGTATTTCCGTCCAATCAACGAGGGCATTTGCATCCAGCCACTGAAACCAAGCCTCTTCAAAGCGTTCAAATTGCCATCCGACTAAAGCAATATGGGTAAAATAGGCTAAAAGTTCGATATAAAGGTTTTTCCAAGTATCTTCTGATACAGAATCGGCACAAGTAAAATCGCTTTTTTTGAGTTGTTTAAAAAGCTGATTAATCTCTACTTCCCACGTTGCTTTTGACCAATAATTCGTTTTACGCGCATTAAACCAGACTTTAAAAACCTTATGGTATGATTCCAAAATTGTCTTGGCACATTGATAGGCTTGATTATCGACATAATCTGTACCCAAGTCTTTTTCCAATAATTCAGCAAGCGTTGTCAATAGCGGTTCGCAAGGATTAAACACAAAGCCATTGTTATCCACCCAACAGATTTTAGCTAACAAGTGAGCGGGGCTTTCTTGCCGCATAGTACGGTCGGCGAAACGGCGCATTTCCATATTGAGGTTATACGGTGCAGTCCAGCCTGGCATGACAAAGGTTAAGCGACAGGAATAAGGGTCTGTATCAGCACAAAGACTGCAAGCATCGTCAGCTTCAACGGGATAAAGAGCGTCACCTGGAAATTTAGGTCTTAATAATAAATGCTCTACGATAATGGTGCGTTTATTGGCACTCCAGCCGATTAATTCATCCCTCCATATTTCGGCTTCTGCCGTGGTGTTAAATAAATCTGGATATTGGGCAAGAATATTGCCCACTTTGTCGTTTAATTGCAGACGAAATTGCGTTGACTCAGGGATGATGCTGTAAGCTTCAAGCTGGATCATTTGTACGATAACCTCCTGAAAGCTTTGTGCGGTATCATTTTTTGATGTTAACCAAACCGTATCATTGCCATTTTTTAATGGAAATTTAACCGTGTTTGCTTGATAAGTGCTAGCCGTAATTAACTCAGAAAAAGCCAAATCGGGATAACCCAATAATAAACTAACGCGTTTTTTAAGCCCTGAAAAATTATCAGGTGCGGATGGATTTACCTTGTAGTTGAAGGCTTTGCCGCGATCACAACTAATCAAGGGATAAGCCTTTAAAAAAGAAATTTTATCTTCTATCAGCCGATCAAGCCCGACTTGCTGTCCTTGGAAATTGGTCAATAACAAGGCATATTCACCAAATTGTTCACCAAACCGTGCCATTAAATGATTAAGAAAACGGTTGCGGCGTTCGTGAAATTCGGGTTTTGTTTCAGCTATAGATTCTAATTTGCTTACACTTAAGTCACTTAACAAATCGTCATAACCTTGAATTAAGTCTTTACTGAATTCTTTAACGAAATAAGTACGATCAACTGAAAAATCCAGAGAAAATAATTGTGCCGCGTGCGCCAGTTGCGCTAAAGCATTTGCTAATAACTGTTCAAATACCATCAAATAGGCTTTGAGTTGCCTAGCCTGTGCTTTACGTTCTGGCGATGCTCCTGCTGGCAAGCCTTCAGTACCGATACCGTAAGTTAATGGAAAGCTGTATTGCAGTGGGTAATAATCTTCGGGATGACGGAATACCCCCGAAGGAATTGACAAATCGATAGCGGCATTTTTAATTTTTGGACGTTCAGCTTCACCGTGTAATTGCGTCAATGTTTGAACCGCCTCATCCATTCTGGGCATAAATGGCAGACCGTTTTTGAAAAACAGAAAACGTGACAAATTATGATAAAGTCTGGGTTGATGGTTTTCTTCTACATACAGGACCCAAGCCGCACTTAATTTATTGTTATCAAACTTAAGATTTTTATCCTCTATGCTTGGATCAGCCTTACCTTTTACCAATCTGCCTTCAGCATCATATTTGCTCAGTAACAGATTGTTGACTGCGACCACACCGTCTATATCGACCAGTCGATTGATAATGTCAGAGGTACGCAATAGTTTTTTTAATTCGGCAACTTGCAGCTCGTCATCTTTGATAAAACCACAGCTAAGCTTAGGGCCATTAAAAATAGCTTCGACGGGGATGTCGCTGTCCAGCAATTCCTGCAAGCTGTAAAAATGGACGGGGGGATTAAAATAGTTTTCTATTTCAAACCAAATTCGTGCTTGTATGCGTTCAATATCTGCATCAGGTGCGACTTCTATGTCGGCACAAACGGCAATGTCTTCAACACTGACAACATCGATATGGCAGAATTCTTCATCGAGATTACGGTGTTTTTGCAATGCGGTTTTGGCAGCTTCCACCGCTTCGTTAATTTTAAGCAGTTTATTCCAGTAGCGATCAATAAAGCCTGCATTATTCAACGCTTCCTGTATATCAGTAAGAGCATTTGCATCATTTTTAGCGGTTATATCGCCAAACAGTCGCATTGCCGCCTGTTCCGTAACATCGTTTTTTTCACCTTTTATTTTTATCGTGAAACGCACAAAAAAAACGTTGCGCCAATGATTGCGTAAATCTGGAGCGGTGAGTTTCTTAAACGCTGTGCTGGTAGCTATTTCAACGTTGAGTAATTTGAAGAAAGCCTCTTTATTCTTGAATAGCTTGTTACGCGCCAAGCCGTCGTTCGGAAAACGCATTTCCAAAATCACGGAATGTGGGCTGCCCTCGTTATCAAAAACCGTATAACTATGCTCGATTTTGTGATCATTCAAGTCACCAAATTCAGGATCGTTTTCAAGTTCAAGCAACACTTCATACAAGCCGTTTAGTTCAACTTTTTTAGGAGCTGGTAATCTGGCTGTATCAATCTGTGGTGCTGGTTGATAAGACAGTTGTAACTGTCCATTCTGATAGTTAGCGTAATAGCCAAAGTCGCAATTGCAATGACTGCACAACACCCACGCGTTGCGAACTCCCGCTAGATCAATCAATAAACGGCGAAAATCATCGGGCGTGACAGGATTAACGGTGAGTATCTCTCTGGCAGTAAAAAATGCCTGATTAGGAAAAGCTTGAGTTGAATCAGCGGCAGCTTTTTCGGGAGTGAGTAAATCCTGAATCTTCCAGTTTGCCCGATAGGCAAGATCAGTAATCACGTAGCATAATGCTTCAAGTAGGGTAATACCAGGGTCGTGTGTGTTGTAATCCGTCCATAGCCTACTTGCCATTTTTTCAATAAAACCGATGCCTTCCCGCCGCAAACGGTAATAATCTTCCGCTGGCTTAAGATCAGGTTGTTTAGGTATGCTTTCGGGTATCTTATTCATTTTGATGCACACGGACAGGTTTCGCCAGCCCCGTCTTCCTGAGCTAAGTTAATGGCATTTATATTATGATGACTTGCTGACACCAATATAGAGATCGCTTTCGAGCCTTCTATTTCAGTAGTATGGAGTAAGCCACCATCTGACTTTATAAAAGTAAAATCCGTTACATAATCCACATAAGCTTGTTCTTCGACAAAATTGATTAAGGTAGAGAGATAAACCTTTCCTCCAAAGCTAGGATTGCTGCCGTCTGAAAATGCCCAAGGCGAGAGAAAGCGGGTAATCGCGGTATCTAAGGTTTTCTGATAAAACGTTTCATCAAAGCCTTCGTAAAATTTGACGTTAAAACGCACTTTGACTTCTTCAAATAATGGATTTTTAACGTGCAGTTTGACAAAGCAAGATAGTTTTTTTTGTAAAAAGGCTTCAATTTCTGCTAATACGCCAAGACTGGTGTAAGGGCGCAACGGATTATGCAAATTATGGTACTGCTGATTAGGTATGGTAACGATGGTAATATGCCCTGGAGTAAGTTCATCGTAAGTACCCTGCCCTGTTTCATCGGGTACATATTGCGTATGGTTTAAACATTTAACCCGATAAATTTGTGGAAAGGCTTCCAGTATCAAGTGTTCATAATCCCAAAGGGTGATGGTACGGTCTTTATGACGTAATCGTTCACTAACACGCGTATAAAAAGTGCTGTCTTGTTCAGCGGCACGACCACAAAAACTGGCAAACGGCTGACTGACTTTTTTGATTGCCGCATCAGGTTGTTTGAGTTTGTTGATGGTTTCGGCGGTCAAGGTTTTTGCCAGAAAATCGGGGGCATTATTTTGGTTTTCAAACGTTACTTGTAGACTTTGTGCAGATACGGCTAATAATTTGCAGACGGCCTCACTTTTTTCAGTAACCGCAGCTCGTAGCCAATATTGTCCAGTCGGTAGCAGGGTATTGTTAGCTGTGGCTTTGTCAGGAATGGCAAAAGTGATAATGCCTGAGTTAATCAAACCGTCAGTGTTATCTTGCACATCATATTTATCAAAGCTTTGCCATTCGTTATTGCCCAGATAACTCCATTGAATATGTGGCTTAGGTTTTTCAAGTAACGGGTCGGCTGAGCCATCAGCGAATTGGAACAGTAATGCTAGGTTTTGTTGTGGCTTGAGAGCTGTTATACCGATATAGAACTCTGCATCATAAATTTTTTCTTGTGTAGTGGGGTTACGTTCAAAGTAAAACTGTGGAAGTAGGTAAATAGGAGGAATTGGTTTATTATTCTTGTTTTTAAGCCAAGGATGCTGCTCTGCATGACCAAAAGGGTAGAGATGGAAAAATTTTGCTTGGCGGTTTTCAAAAACTAATTCATCTGTATTATTCAGTTCTATGGTTTGTTTATCCGTTATGTAATTTAAACTGAGTTCAGCAATAAATGGCCCTATAGGTTGGACAGGTTTTTTATCTATAATAGTAACTGTGCGATTGACTACTTTTTTTATATAAATGATCAGTGCCTGTTCATAAACACTTTGACCAAAATCAGTATTAATTGCCAAACGAACAAAACCATGTTTAGCGTTAGTACTGTAAAACTCTAATGCCGAAAAATCTGGCTCATCAACAATAGTTCCATTAATTCCTGAGCCGATGGAAAAAGGATTGCTATTAATGCTGACAGGTGAACTGACACCCGATGACTCCCATTTATTTGCTTTTAGACAATTAATATTGACGTTGACTGTTTTGTTGTCATAAGGGTTTGGCGGATTTTGCCAGTTAATCTTAATCGCTGCGCTGGAAAGTTTTTTTTGAAAAACCTCCTTCGAGCCAATAATCAAAGCACTGTTTGCTATAGGTAATGCACCAAACGGTTGAAACGGTTTAGACGTATCAACTGAAGCAAAATCATTGGAAACCGCCAATGTTTTTAAGTCTTCCACTTTCACGCTTAGCTCTATTTTCTGTATAGTCATCGCTTCGAGTGTGGTGTAAATAAAATTTTCTGTGCTGTGTGCAAGCTTAATAAGTAACACGGGTAAATCCGTTTCAAACTGGTAGCCGTGAGTTTTGCTCAGATAGGGGGTGATTGCAGGGTCAGCACCGCTTAATTTTAATTCAACAATTAGTTGTAATTGGTTAGAGACATTAAAGCTAGGAGTAACTGAAATCCAGCCCTTTTTAGACGTAACCAGACAAACGACATCGCTGGGCTTTATAGTTGGCACAGAGCCAACAACGCTAAAATCAACGGTAATGGTGCGTGTCCCTTCCGCCATCCACAAATAATGCGAGGCAATTGCAAAACCGACTTCTGCTTGAGGCATGATAATTTTTGTTAATTTACCGTCATCATCATAGGATTTATTAAAGAAAGGATGCCACGATTTATCGATTGTTGTGAGTTTCGCGCCTAAGCCATCAGCAGAATCCGCTTTAGGCGAGGCAAATAAACGATTATCTTGGTGGTCTAGTAATTCGTCCTGTTTTTTTGAATCATATTTATGTCGATAAAGCGTTTTTAATTCCGTTACTTTGGCTTGATTGGCAACAAAATCCTGCTTATTGGCAAAAAAAACATCGATACCTAAATTATCTTTGCCCGCTTTAAACAGCTCGCCTTTTTTTATCTCGTGCGCGTCAACGTGCTTGGCTAATTCGATTAACAAATGTGCGTGACTGGGTTCGGCGGGTTTTTCTTTAAGTCTTAAAATATCGCGGTAATAAAAATCCAGATGCCGCTGGGTTAAGGTATTGGTTTCCGCGCGAGCATAATCAAACAGCTTTAGAAACGCCAAAAACAGCGCGTAATGCGGTTCATGGTTATCCCAGTCACTAAAGGTTTTTTCCAGTTCGGCTTTTGCATCAATCACGACTCGCGCAAAGACTTTTAAGAATTGGTCAAAAATAGCGGTGAACTGGTTGTGGGTAGCGATGTGATTCAGACGTTCAAACACATCGACTCCAGAACCATAAACCGAATTATTGGCAGTCAGGGTTCTATTGACATACGTTTGCCAGTTGTCAGTGCCGTCAGTTATCCAGTCTTTGGAAAAATGTCTGGTATAAATATCGGCAAAAACCAGTGTGTTTGCTTCAAACAGCGTCAAGTCAGGATGTGCTTTGGCAAACGTAGTGTCCGTATCAGGAAAGGCTTTGTGGTAGCGAATCAGTTTTGCCAAAGCGGGTGCAAGCTGGCTTTGAATCAGGTTGCGTAGTGTTGCCTTGAGTGTTATTTCATCGGGCAGGGATTCTTTTAAGCGTTCAAACTGACTGGCAAGCGTTGCAATAGTGCTAAACAGATAGCCTAAATGGATTTTTAACTCGGAAATTTTGTCTTTATGGTCACGATTATTTAAAAAATCGAACGATGCTTTAACATTGATTTTGTAATAATCAACATCCTGTATGGCCGCCATTGCCAGTTGTACTGACACATCACGACTAAAAAAAATCGCCCAATCACCTGTTGCGGTGTTATTGCGACCATAAAATTTCAAATAGTTGGTATACGCTTTGGCAAACACCACATCATTTTCTATTTTTCGTTCATCGACTTTTACATAATCGGGTTTTAGTTGGGCAGAAACGCGCTGATCCTGACTGGTTCCTTGATGAATCAGTTTTAAGGTGTCGATGTTTGATTTGCAGTCATTGGCGGTCATAATCAATCACTATCAGGCAAAAGGTTGACGGTGGCGGTTAGATTAATATCAGTCCCTTGCAATTTATAATACGGATACACAAAATTGAATCTTGAGTTGGTGGATTTAACCCGATAAATAATTTCTATCAGCACAATGCCTTCCAGTTCCTGACTATCATCCAGTACGACACTTTCCAGTTCAACGCGTGGCTCGTGATACAAAATGGCGGATTCAATGGTATCTGCCATCAGGGTTTTCATGCGCGTATCGAGATTTTCAAACAGCAATTCATCCAGATTACAGCCGTATTGCGGCAACATAATCCGTTCACCGCGAAGTGTGCCTAGCAGTATTTCCAGACTGGAGGCTATATCGGCTTCGCGTTCCAGCATATTGACACTGCCATTTGCCAGATCAAAAGACGGTGGAAATGACCAGCCACGACCCAAAAAAGAATTGTCCATGCTAGCCTCCAATTAATACCGTCAATGCCGCAGGCGGCATGACAACACCACCCGCAGCGGTTGGATCAGCCATTCTGGCAGCGGGCATTCCGCCTATCATCACGGTTGCCGAGCCTTTTATAATGGCATCTACACCGCAACCATCACCCATGCGGGCGGCAGGCAGTCCTGCAATCAAAACCGTGGGCGCACCAGGCGGTATAATAGGCACAGGTGCGCCAAAAGTCGCGCTACTAACAATCATATCGGTAATGCGTGCGGCGGGTGGCATTTTTAACCCCTTGTTAATTAATTTGCACCATGCCACCTTGAATAACGGTAGTGGCACTGCCTTTTATGGTTGTACTCGCACCAGAGACTTCGGCACTGCCGCTACCCGATGCCTTGAATGCAGTTTGTGCTTTTAACTCAATATTCATACCTTCAGTTTTGACATCCTTATCGGCTTTTAAACTCAGCTCTTTACTGCTTTCGATTTTGATGCCACTGTCATTCAAGGTAATTTTGTTGCTATTTTGGTCTTCAAACACGATGCCTTTATCTTCGTCGGAAATGGTGATTTTGTTGCCGCCTGGCGTTTCTAAAGTGATGGTTTTTTTTTCATCATCAAAGGTCAATTTCATTTTTTCGCGGCTGACATAACCTTTACGATGATTATCATCTTTAGCAGATTCTGGCGCGGGTTTCGCGCTGCTGTGACACATACCCAAAATTACGGGATAACGAGGATCATCATTTAGAAAACCGACAATGACTTCATCGCCGATTTCAGGACGGAAAAATGTGCCGCGTTGTTTA
>CAIQND010000438.1 GCA_903873045.1 uncultured Methylococcaceae bacterium
GTTTGCCCCAGTGTTAAGGTGCCCGAATCTGGTTGTTCAAGTCCTGCCATCATGCGGAACAGTGTCGTTTTACCGGCACCGTTAGGGCCGATAATACCAACGATGCCGCCAGGTGGCAGTTTAAAGCTTAAGTCATTAACCAATAACTTGTCGCCAAACGCTTTGCTGATGTTGTTCGCTTCAATGACCACGTCGCCTAAACGAGGGCCGGGTGGAATATAAATTTCATGGGTTTCGTTACGTTTTTGCACATCCGAGGACGATAATTCGTCAAAGCGTGCCAACCGTGCCTTGCTTTTGGCATGGCGACCTTTTTGGTTGGAGCGTACCCATTCCAATTCTTCTTTCATGGCCTTTTGGCGGGAAGATTCCTGTTTTTCTTCCTGCAACAAACGGTTGCTTTTTTGCTCTAACCAGCTTGAGTAATTGCCTTCCCACGGAATACCTGAGCCTCTGTCCAGTTCTAAAATCCAGCCAGCCACATTATCCAAAAAGTAACGGTCATGGGTTACAGCGACCACGGTTCCGGAATAATCATGCAGGAAGCGTTCCAGCCAGGCGACTGACTCGGCATCCAGATGGTTGGTGGGTTCGTCCAATAGCAACATGTCGGGATTGGATAATAATAACCGGCATAATGCGACACGGCGTTTTTCACCGCCTGATAATTTGGTGACATCCGCATCCCAATCAGGCAGGCGTAAGGCATCCGCAGCGACTTCAAGTTTACGCTCCAGATTATGGCCGTCACAGGCATTGATAATGTCTTCCAGACGCGCCTGATCAGCGGCCAGTTTATCAAAATCAGCGTCCGGGTCGGCGTAAGCGGCATAGACTGCATCAAGTTGTGCCAGTGCGTTCTTGATTTCTACGACGGCTTCTTCAACATTACCACGCACTGTTTTAGCGGGGTCGAGTTGCGGTTCTTGCGGCAGATAACCAATGTTAATCTCTTTTTGCGGAATCGCTTCGCCTTCGATTTCCTTATCGATGCCCGCCATAATTCTAAGTAGCGTTGATTTACCGGAGCCGTTTAAACCCAGTACGCCAATTTTTGCGCCAGGGAAAAAAGACAACGAAATGTCTTTAAGGATATATTTTTTGGGCGGGACAATTTTGCCAACCCGATTCATTGAATAGATGTATTGCGCCATAGTCTTTAGTCAATCAGTTTAAGGTGGGTAGAGATTACCAGAAATAGGCGGTTTAGGTCACGCGATGTTGGTTATTATTCCCTGATTAATTAAGTTAAGCGCAAGTTGTTTAAAAAACTGGAGTGCAATCGCTTCAGCTATTGCCTGTAAAAACAGCTAAAGCGGTTTTACTCCCGTTGTCTGCTTAACTTAACGGCATTGGAGGGTGAACCCTATTATTGGACAGCCTTCTAGGCAATCAAGGGTTTAGCGGTTATTATATGGCGTTACGCGTATCAATTTTTAAAGCCATTTATTGACCTGATCGGCGTAATCTTTATTGGTTTATTTTCTTTCCCGGTCTTTATAGTCGTGTGGTTTGGCGGTTTAAGTGAGGCGGTCGGGTATTAATAATTAACCAATCATTTTATATAATTTTAATAATAACAGGAGACATTCATGGCAATATCACTTAGTAAAGGCGGTAACGTTAATCTCAGCAAAGAAGCGCCGGGATTAAATAAAATCGTGGTGGGGTTGGGTTGGGATGCACGCGCTACTGATGGCGCGGCATTTGACCTGGATGCCAGTGCGTTTTTGGTAAAGCTGGATGGCAAGGTTAGATCCGATAGCGATTTTTGTTTTTATAATAATAAAGTGGTTGGCGATGGCGCGGTTCAGCACACCGGTGATAACACAACGGGTGCTGGCGATGGCGATGACGAAACCGTTAAGGTTGAATTGTCCAAAATACCTGCTGACTTGGACAAGGTTGTTTTCGCTGTGACTATTCATGAAGCTGACATCCGTAAACAAAATTTTGGTCAAGTAAATCATGCGTATATTCGCGTGGTTAATGAAGACGGCGGCCAGGAAATTGCCCGTTATGATTTAAGCGAAGATGCTTCAATTGAAACAGCGATGATCTTCGGGGAAATATACCGGGTAGGCGCAGATTGGAAATTTAAAGCGGTTGGACAAGGTTTCGTTGGCGGTCTTGGACCTTTGGCATCCTCTTTTGGTGTTAGTGTTTAAACCCACTTATCCTTTTCATCCCCCTCTAATGTTTCCGGGCTATCGTGCCCCGAACCCTGCCGGTGCTCTTTGAGCAAATCAAGCCGCTTTCGGCGGGTTTTGTCCGGCAGGTGAGGGTGCTTTTCAACTTAATTTAAGAGTATTTTTTTATGGCTATTAATTTACAAAAAGGACAAAAAATCTCGTTATCCAAAGAATCGGGTAGCGCGTTAAGCAAGGTTATTATGGGCTTGGGCTGGGACGCTAAAAAAGCCAGCGTAGGTTTATTGAAAGGGATGTTTGGCGGTGGCAGCAGCAGCGCAATTGATTTGGATGCCTCTTGTGTATTATTCAACGAACAGAATGTAGTGGTTGATACCGTTTATTTTGGACAATTAAAAAGCCGCGATGGCAGTATTGTGCATACCGGCGATAATCGTACCGGCGATGGTGACGGTGATGATGAACAAATTGTGGTTGATTTGGATAAGATTCCCGAGTCGGTTAAATCCCTGGTGTTTACGGTCAGTTCTTATACCGGTCAAACGTTTGATACCGTTGAAAATGCGTATTGTCGCATCGTTGATAACAGCAATAAAAATGAAATTGCCCGTTATACCTTAAGTGCGCAAGGTTCGCATACGGCACAAATTATGACCAAGCTCTATCGCCATAACGGTGAATGGAAAATGCACGCGATCGGTGAAAATGGAACCGGTCGAACCATAGCCGACATGTTGCCGCAAATTGTTGTTCATTTGTAATGAGAATTTGGTTTAATCAAACATTTTCAACCATTAGTGCCGTTTTTAGAGATCTTCGTCAGTCAGTTCCGACTGGCGAAGTTACTTTGGTTTGTACGCACTCGCTCGCAACGGCATCGGCTTTTTTAGCCGCTGACGAAAGTTATCTTGAGCCCACCGAGTTAACAGGACAAGCTTATCTTGAATGGTGTGTTGAGTTTTGTCATCAGTATAACATCAGCTTGTTTTGGCCCGGCAAAGAAGCCGCACTGATCAGCAAACATCATGTATTGTTTCAGGCGATTGGCGTTCAGGTATTGTCTGTTGCCGATTATGACACACTCACTTTGCTGCATAACAAAGCCGCTTTTTACGCCGACTTAAGTCCCGATGTCGCTCAAATCATGGATTTTATCGCCGTCAATAACCGTGATGAGTTTGACCGTGCGGTGACAAGCTTATCGGAAAAACATGAAAGCCTGTGTGTTAAACCGGCGGTGTCGGTTTTTGGTCTGGGCTTTCGGATTTTAGATACCAAGCGCGATAGCATTACCCAATTACTCAAGGGTGTTGAATACCAAATTCCGCTTCAAGAGTTGCGGCACGGTATGGCCAACACGCCGCAATTTGATACGCTGTTGGTTATGGAGCATTTGGGTGGGCATGAATGGAGCGTCGATTGTGCCGGACGACACGGTGTCTTACTGTGTGCCGTACAACGGAAAAAACCGTTGTTGGCGGGACTGGGACAAACTATCGATAATAATGCCGAAATACAAGGCATGGTAACCCGCTTAACCAGTCATTACCGGCTTAACGGATTATTTAACATCCAGTTTAAAGACGGTGTGAATGGCCCTCGTTTACTGGAAATAAACCCGCGTCCTTCCGGCGGTTTTGGTATGGCCTGTTTATCAGGTGCGCATTTGGCCTATATCGCCTTGCAGAGCATTAAAGGCAAAACCATCAGGCAACCGGTTATTCAGTATGGGCTTAAGGTGACCGAGATTAATACGCCGGTGGTGTTGCAGGATTTGTAATGCCATTTAAATTTAAACGGGGATAAAAACATGTTAACCAGTATCAAAATCGAAAAATTATTTGATATTTTCGATTACCACATCGAGTTTAAAAAAGAAGGCATAACTATTTTAACCGGGCCAAATGGCTATGGTAAAACCACAGTATTGAAAATACTGGATGCGCTGGCTACGCAAAATGGCTTTTTTTTTATTCGCCTGTTGTTTAAGAAAATTGTATTGACATTATCTAATGGCAATACAATTACTTTGGATAAACAAGGGAATAGTGAGATTTTGATAACTACGAATAAATCAAAACCCGTTCGTTGGAATAGTAGAGCCCTAGGTAAGAGCTTAAGAAATATACCTTTTTTTCATCAGATTGACGAAAATAGCTGGGTAGATCGGCGTACCGATGAAATTTACAATACGGAAAGCCTATCACAGAAAATAAAGTTCGAGCTTCCAGATCTTGCTGATGAGTTGAATTCAAGGATGTTTCCCAAATTCCCCAGAATTCCTGCCGTGTATTTTATTCGTGAACAGCGATTATTGCGCCCCGTACCTGAGACTAGAATAGAGCCAAGACAAAGAAATCTTTTTGAATTGCACTGGGACAAAGAAATCAGTGCATTTAGTAAAACTATTGAAGAATATGCCAAAGAACTTCGAGATTCTATTAAAGAAACCTTGGCAAAATCATCACAGATTACTCAAGAACTTGACAGCAGTTTTCCGCGTCGTCTTTTCGATCAACAACAAGATATTTCCGAAGACGAATTTAATGAGCGCTTCTATAAGGTTAAGGAAATACAAAAAGCATTGAGTGAATATGGTCTTTCTGACATCAAAGAAGACAGTCATCCAACTTACAAATTGGAAAATGCCAAGGCTCTTTATGTCTATATTAATGACGCTGAGAAGAAACTTGCAATTTTTTCCGATCTTCTTGGCAAGCTAAAAGCTTTTACTGACATATTGAACGAACGCCGATTTACTTTTAAGCGTATAGATATTTCCAAGGAAGATGGCTTTAAGTTCAGCACTCATCAAGGAAAATTGTTAGCACTGGGTGATCTATCATCCGGTGAGCAACAAGAAGTTGTATTACTGTACGAGTTATTGTTTAAGGTTAAACCTGGAACACTCGTGTTGATTGATGAACCAGAACTTTCTTTACATGTTGTTTGGCAAAAGCAGTTTCTTGACGATCTGTTAAAAATTATTGAACTACAAAAAATTAACGTGATTATTGCTACGCATTCTCCGCAAATTATCAATAATCGTTGGGATTTGACCGTTGATTTAGAAGAAAACTTTCAAGATAAGAATAAAGAGAAGCATATTTAATGCGGAAGTATTTAGATGAAAACTCAACCATTAACACAATTCGCCTTGAACTTCGTCATCCAGCAGGGAAAAATTATCTTTGGATTTTAGTCGAAGGTGAAACCGACCAAAAGCTCTATGCAAAACTGATTAACGGCGGCAATGCAAAAGTTGAAAGGGTGCATGGCGGTGTTGAAAAATTACGCAATGCCTTATCCATACTAATTTTAGAAACCAATCAAATTCTCGGCATACGCGATGCTGATTTTCTGCATTTAGATAACAAACAGGAAACGATAAATTGTCTGTTTTTAACCGATGCTCATGATGGGGAAATGATGCTGTTATCTTGTGATACAGCTTTTGAATCGATTGTGGCTGAATATCTCCCGGATAAACGTGTCGACTTTAAAAACTTTCGGCATAAGCTTTTAGTCTCTTTGGAATTTCTAAGTGGAATTCGTTGGCTCAATAACACTGAAAACCTGGAGCTAAATTTTAGCGGCATTGATTTGGATAAGTTCTACAATGCAATCACTTTAACACTGAATAAAACCAAGTGTATCGAAGACATTGAAAGTCGGTCACCATTCAAAAAACGCTCTATTCAGCAGAAAGAAATTGATTTAAAGGTTCTTGGTATTTCTGATCATTATAATTTGTGTAATGGACACGATGTTGAGAAAGCATTTGCTCGCCATGTAAAATGTCATTCACCTAGAACTAAAGGTCTTCAAGATACTGATATTGGTAAAGCTTTACGTATGGCTTA
>CAIQND010000439.1 GCA_903873045.1 uncultured Methylococcaceae bacterium
CGTGCTTGTTCCATAGCGGCACGTCTGACGGGTTCGGTGTACATATCGTAACCAAAAGCACGCAAGTTGCGGTCGCGAAAGGGTTCAAGGTAGACGATGGACGTGTAAATTGCACGCTCGCCGGGCGGTTTTACGGTATAGTCGGGGAAGCCTTCTTTGCGAATCTTGGCGATGTGGGCGGCAAGTTGATCAGCCGGAATGATTTGTGCAAATCCAAGCCCCTGTATGCCGGGAAAATTTTGTTCTGATTGCAGGCTATCCGCGTAGGCTTGCCATTCTTTGCGCTCTACCGAGACTGATGCAGCAAAAAGAGCACTGCCGCCTCGAAGAATAAGTGCATAGGCACCGAGTCGTTCCTGGATTTTAAGGGTGACTTGATCGCAAGTGAAATCAAACTGCCTCACCGCCGCTTGGTCAATACCCTGCTTGACCTGAAGGCTGATAAATAGGGTCGCCAGTAAGCCGATGCCAAGCATCGTCCAGGCAAGTCCTGTTTTTTTTAATAAGCTGCCTTTAAACATAGGGATGTGTAATCCGTCGTAAAATGGTAAAGTTGTGGTAAGGTTGCCAGTACCTGCAATTTCGTCAATTAGAAACTAGGGTTCGTGGGCATCGGCTTTAATGAATTTTAGCATAAGTCGCACCAAAATAGCATTCAAAGTCATGCGACTTAGGGTGATTGGCTACTTAAAGGTAATCTGCTTCTTGACACCGAAAATTAAGGCTTTGAAATTTTTTATTTTTATTAACTGGCGGCGCAATAAATTAGAGCTGAAGCTGGATGTTAAAGCAGCTCCTGATAATAAAGGGAGGATATTTTTCACCCAAAATAAAGCATGTAAGGATGCCAATTGTTTTTAATGAATGTTCTGAATTACTGATTACCCCGCTCAAGTGCGTATTAATAGGTGCATTAATGCTACTATATGCGCTTTTTACAGTCGCTTCCGGATGGCGGTTTTTGAAAGGTTAATTGGATATGAAAAATATTATTGTGATGTCAGGCGATATTGGCAGTGGCAAATCCTCCGTGGCAACTGCGCTAAAACAGCTGACCGGCTATGACATCATTGGCACCGGCACCATACAACGCGCCATAGCAACCAGGCGCGGCCTAACCACTCTGGAGCTTAATAAAATATCACAAAAAGACCGCAGTATTGATGATGAAATCGATTCTTATGTGATTGAAACCGGCAAAACCCAAGATCACTTAATTATGGACTCCCGTCTGGCCTGGCACTTTATTCCAAGCGCCTTTAAAGTTTTTTTGTCCGTTGATCCGGTTGTCGGTGCCGAGAGGGTATTTAACGCCTCACGCAATGACGAAAACAATCCCTCGCTGGAAGTAACGCTTGAAAATAACCTGAAACGCCAAAGCATCGAAGACCAGCGCTTTAACCAGCTATATAACGTACACTTTAGAAAATACGGTAATTATGACTTAATCATTGATACCTCTTACACATCCCCTGAAGCGATTGCCCAAAAAATCAAAGATTGCTTTGATGCCAAATCAAACCAGATGTCTTATTCATCGCTGTGGATAACACCCAAAAAATTATTACCGACGCACTCGATAAAAGACTTTTCCGGCAAACCCGCGAATGATAAGTACCAAGAAAACCAACCCGTCAGCGTTTTTATCTGTAACGGCTTTATCTATATTAAAAATGGACACCAACAGGTTATTGCCGCACACAAAGCCGGTATTGATTTGATTCCTGTAACTATTTTAACGGAAGAACCAGCCGATGAATTAAGCTTGGGACTAACTGCGGGTATGATTGCTAATGGAGTTTCTTTATCACTGCTGCATGACTGGGAAGAAACGCTGGGCTTTACATACAAAAGTTATCCCGAAAAATTTTAAAAGCTGTTTACCACGAACGACTGCATGGATGCAGGAGGTAGAGCAACGCAAGAGCAGTTGCCAAGACACGAAGTTCACGAAGAAAAACCAAAGAAAAATCTTCGTGTTCTTCGTGTCTTGGTGGTGAATTAATATCTTTAAGTTGATGTCTATGGGGCACGAAAAGCAAGTGCACAACTCGTCTACCC
>CAIQND010000440.1 GCA_903873045.1 uncultured Methylococcaceae bacterium
CCATTGTTTGGACTAGTTTGGCATCCAACCATTTTTCTTTAAGCTGAGTGTATTTTTTTATGGCATTGTCCCGATCTCTGATTAAATCAGTATAGGCCATTTCAATTTGAGGAGCCTGCAAGAGGATAGCTTGGGTTTTTTCAAGTTTTGCTTTCAAATAATCCTGCTTCTCCTTTAAAAAGTTAAGCTCTAATTGACTGCTTTTATATTGTTGCTCTACACCGTAATAAGCCGGATTTGTCGTAGATATGAGCACCGTCTCCTGCGCTTGCTGCGAGCGCTCCGGTGTGTTGTTCAATTGTTGTTCCAGCTTATCGATTTGCTTTCTGCGCTGGATTATATCCGGATGATTATCGGCATACGTTTCTTCCAGTACTTTAAGTTCGCGTTTGGCCTCTGCCAATTGTTTGACTAAGTCTTCCGTGACAGGCTGACCTTCAAAGGCAGGATCTAACGCATTTATTTCACGCTTAAGGCGAAGCACCGATGGATGTGACGGTGAATAGATACTTGAAAATTTAAGGTATTGCGCACGCAAGATTCTTAAAGCGTCATCCCTATTCTGTGGTACCTTGTTATCGAGGCTGCCGGGTTGGTCTTGTTGCGCTCTTGCCAACTCAGCCGCTAAAAAAACAATGCTTTCCTTGGTCGTGCGGATCTGGTTATCGGTGTCTCTTAGTTCGTTCTCCGCACGGTCTATGGCGGCTAAATTCCCTTGCATTTGTTCCGGTAAACTGAAGTTATTTTGTTGCTTGTATTGTGCAATTTTTCCGTCAATTTCCTGAAGCTCCTGGCTTAGTTTGTCGGACTCCTCCATGAGGAAATCAGTCGCTTTACCAGCACGCTGGGTTCGGGCCTTGTTATTTTGCTCAATAAACAAGGTAATCAACTTACTCGCTATCTCTTGCGCCTTGCTGGCTTCTGTATCGCTAAATGAAATATCAAAAGCAACTTCAGCCATTGAATGAGTTTGAGGTATTAACGTGGAGGCACTCAATTTTACCTCAGCATTCTTTTTGAACAACTCGGTTAGTTCATATTTCGTAAAGCTGCCTTTAATATCCTTATAAAGACCATTTGAGTCAATAATTGACAGCACATTATCAGTGGTCATGACTCTTTGATAAATAGATTGAATCTGCTCATCTGCAAACTGGGATACGCTCGACTCGAATAGTTTTGTCGGAGTAGGCGCTTCAATCAATATCGTTGCTGTTGAGCGATAAATTTTGGGTAAATTATACGCAATGATTACGGCAGTCAAGCTGACAAGTAACCAGGTAACTAAAAGGTAATATTTGCGCCGTTTTACAAGATCGAGGTAATCGGCTAATGTTTTAGTGTTTTGTTCCATAAGTAACGAATTGGTATCTTATTTTATTATTAATTGTAGTGAATTATTTAGAGAATAATAGGAACGTAGACAAAAAATCCACGCTTTGCGTGGATAGCCCATAAAATCAACCGCTTTTGGGCAACCGGGGCATTGCTTTACCCCTCAGTGCGGGATATTTTTTTGTAGGTGCAGGCTTTACGCCAGCTCTTTAAAACCACGATGCTAGCAGGGCAACCACAAGGGATTGCCCTTACAACACATCGATATCGTTACATAAAAAGACTATCTACTTAAGCCGGAACAAGCCGCAAGGCTTAATCGTTCGCAATGAGCTGTCGAGGAGGAGGGGACAGGTTGAGGTTAAGCCGTTTGTGGTGAACCCTTTGTCTGGCGCTCAGAAGAGCCTTGTCGAACCGTGAACGACTTAACCACTTCCCCTTCGACAGGCTCAGGACGAATGGTTAAGTCTCGACTATGTCCTGCGTTAAGTTGGTAGCCCAAACTTTAACCCGCGTCTGACCATATCACGTATCATGCGAAGGCTACCGCCACAGTATTTAGCTAATAAATTCGGACTGAATAATCCAATAAGATAGAGGCTAACCCACACAGAGCCGGGGTTTTGACGCAGTAAATTTAACAATGCAAGTATTGCGTAGCCACGGTTTCCATCTCTTCGACCATAATCGTAAAGCTGCCTTGCCACTCTATGATATTTTTCTTTTATGGTCTTGTTAATAATTTTGCGTGCATTTGTGTCGGCATCACGTCTGCTCTTCTTTAATACCTGAATGTCTTCAGGATGGTATCTTATAGTCCTTCGGTCTAGCGAACCGGAGGCGCTCGTAGGCAAGTATCGCCAGGAAACAAGTGGACGCTTAACAAGTGTAAAGGGGTAATGCTTACTGATACGGATATAAAGATCGTAATCACTTGCTAATTTAATCCGGGGATCGGAAGCCCCTATTTCCCTCAATACAGCAGCCGGTATCATTACCTGAGACATTGTACTTATAAAATTTGATTGCAACTGCCTATTGTAGAAGTTACCAGTGACAAAGCTGCCCCGCAATTCACCTATACCACCAAAGAGCGTGTGCGAAAGAATTGTTTTTTCGTCTTTAAACTGAACCCCATCAACCGCGATAAGTCCTGATTCGGGATACGCTAAAGCAGCGTTGACTTGGATGGTTAATTTATCTTCGTGCCAGAGGTCATCGCCATCAAGAAAAGCTATATATTGTCCACAAGCAGCTGTCACGCCAGAATTGCGCGAACCGGCTACGCCGGTATTAGGCTGCCGGATTATTTTTATCTTGTCTTTAAAAGAAGCTAATCGCTGTGGGGTATCATCCGTTGAACCATCATCCACAACAATGACTTCATAGTCAGTAAAACTTTGCGCCATTACGCTCGCCAGGGTCTCTTCAATGTATTGGCCTTGATTATATGTCGTTACAACGACACTTACTAATGGGTTTGTCATAACTTGAACCGTTTGAATTGAGTTGAAGATAATTTTGATAATACACCGTGTCTAATTTTCCAGTTGTATGCATTAAATTTATTTTTTATTAATTGAGGTTTTGGGGGGCTATAAGATACTTTATAAGCCACGGTATAAAAATAGTAAATCCAACAGGAATATTATTGTTTGATTGGGTTACCGATTTAACATCTTTTACAAAAGTTTTATCACGCTTAAAAATATTTAATTGTCTTTTTAAAGCTACCCAACGGGATCTGCATGTTTCATTTATAAATTGCAAGTATAGGTTAATACCCGATGCCTCGCATATCTCACGTAGCTTTTTGTAAAGTGGATTTGTGAGATATTCATAAAGTAATATTTGAGAATCGAGTGAGTTTCTGAAAGAACATTTTGTCCAATTTTCTGCGCTTACCGAGTCTTGATGTATGCGGAAAGAAACAAGTTCATCTGAAACAAATGCAACGCCGGTATTACATCCGACCCGCACCCAAAATTCCAGGTCACAAAGCTGAACTAAATTACTGTTAAAATAACCGTAATCAGCGAATACGCTTTTATGTAACAACACAACACTGGGTTCACCCAAAAAGTTCAAACCAATGTTTTCAACAGAGATGGTTGTAACTTGATCAGCATTCAAAACAGTTGAACAAGCAAATAAATTTTCAATTGTTGACTTATTGTCACTGTAAAACTCTTTTTGGTGATCAGGTATTTCAGATTCATAAATAAATCTTCTATTGCAACCAATAATCTTATGCCCTTGGCGGCCTTTCTGTAATAATTCCTCAATACATTCTGCATCCAGAATGTCATCTTGAAAAACAAACTTGACCCATTCGCCATTCGCCAACTCTATACATCGATTCCAATTACCAACCAACCCTAAATTAACTTTGTTTATATATTTTGAAATTCTACTGTCGTTATATTGATTAATAATATCCAGCGTATTATCACTTGATTTATCATCAACTATAATAATTTCAAAATTTACGTAGCTTTGAGATAAAACACTGTCAATACATTCTTTAAGGTATTTAGCGCCGTTATAACAAGGAATACAGACACTAACAAGAGGCTCATTATACATATTTTTCATTGGTATTCTTGACAAGTAAATAAAAGGTGGGCATGAAATATTTAGCAAATAATTTCATACAATTAATTATGTTACTTAAAGAATAGTTATTACCTACTGATTTTAATAGGGCATTAACAAATCCAGTACTATTTCTATTCTCTAATTCTATGCATGCAATCTCTTTATACCACCTTGATGTTTTACGTTTAAATATATGTTTGTATTTATATTTAAAATGATAATTTACTATTTTTTCTGCACTTATTGTTTTTTTTAAAATATCTATACGACTTTGCGATGACCATACACCACCATCATGTACTCGATAACTGGAAAGTATCTCATCAATGTATCCATAATCACCATACTGGGCATTCAAAACATGCAGCGGCCAATCCCCCATTGGCATTTTTAAATACCAATCAGGAAAATCTACAAATAATCCGGCACGAAATATTGTTGAGCAGGTGGGAATGAAATAATCAGACACAATATCAACAAGTGTGTATAGTTCTTTCATCTTGGTATTATGAAATATATGGTTTTTTTCCGGGTTATTTTCAAACTCTACATTAACATTATGAAAGCAGGCAGAGCACTCAGGATGTGAGTCTAAAAAATCTACTTGCTTTTGCAATTTCAGCGGATCAATCCAGTAGTCATCACCTTCGCAAAAGGCAATGTATTTACCACGACAAGCTTGTAAGGTACGGGTCGAGTTGTTCATCATTCCGATATTATTATCAGATGTAATGACACGAATAATGTTTGGGTATTTTTTCTGATATTCAAAAACAATCTCCCTTGTTCCATCGGTGGAGCAATCCTCGCCAATGACCAGTTCAAAGGGAAAATCAATGCTCTGTTGTAAAATGCCTTTAATTGCCTGTTCAATATATTGAGCATGATTATAGGTTAGCATATAGGCACTGACAATTGGCACTAATGCCATAACAGACGCATCACTGACTTCGTTATTTTTCAACTCACAAATCGCTTCTTGGTTCATAGGTTTTCCATATAAAGATTCGGCACGGGTTTTCCGCGCCGGACAACTAAAGTCCAGAACTCATTAAATGCTTCTAAACTAAACAAACGACAGGCCAACAAGTAAAATAACGCTCCAGAGCCGATCATAAGTCCAAGCTCGGTAGCTGGGGTTAGGGTGGAATAAATATGGATGGGCCAAACAGCTAATGCCATTAACACTGAAACGGCCAGATAGGGCAGCAAATCCCGCGTCTGTTTCCAGGCCGAATAGTCGAGAAAAACCCCCGTGTAATGCGCGTTGATCAGAAAGCACAACACACTCACCAGGAGCTGGCTCCAGGCCATAGCGAGTATCCCATAAAAACTAGCCAGCACAATGGCGACGACACCAATGGTTTTCTTCACTACCTCAATACGAAAAAACAGATTCGAATACCCTTGCGCCATGAGCACATTGAGATTGATCACATGCAGCGGCCAAATCACCCCACCGAGGCAAAGCACTTGTAAAATGGGCACGCTCGGCAGCCATTTCTCTCCAATCAGAGTGATCACCAGAGGCTCGGCCACCACCATCAACCCCAACATGACCGGGATGTTGATCAACATAATCATCTTTAGCATCTTTCGCATACCGCGTGCCAACTGCGCTTTGTCGGCTGCGGCAGCCGAAAATACGGGGAAGGCCACCCGATGAAGTATATTCATCAGCACGTTTACGGGTAACTGTTGAGTCGTGTCGGCTCGTGTATAGAAACCCAACTCCCGAACGGAAAAAAGCTTGCCGATAATCACGCTGTAGAGACGGGTATACAATGTATCCAATAGCCCCGAGAGCAGCAAGAACCCGCCGAAACGGAATAGTGAGCGCAGAGAGGCAAAGCTGAATACCCATTGTGGCCGCCACGGATGCCGAATCCAGAACAACACCACAGTGATCAAGGTTGATGCCAAGGATTGTAGCGCCAGACTCCAAACGCCAAATCCCTTCCATGCCAAGACCACGGCTAATGCCCCAGACAGCAGCGAGGCCACCACACCTATCTTCATCATGGTTTTGAAGTCCAGTGCCTTGGTCAGTAATACACCTTGAATAGACCCAAATGAACCTACGAATAGATTAAAAGCCATCACATAGGTGAGGCTCTGCAACACCGGCAGCTCGAAGAAACTGGCAAGCCACGGCACGGTATAAAAGTTCAAATCCGTCACAAAAGTCTTGTTCTGCAAGATGGGCTGATCAAAAAACCGATCAATCCACGGTGCCGCCAAACAGAGTCCCAGCGCTACAAACAGGCCAGCTCCCATATTAAAGAAGAACACCGTGGATTCATCTTCACGCGTGATATGCTGGCGCTGAACTAAAGCCGAACTAAAGCCGCTATCAATAAATAGACCTGCGATGCCGGTAAAAAGGGACAGCATAGCCAACAAACCAAATTCCTCCGGCGAAAGCAACCGCGCCAGCATAATTGAAACGAAGAACTGGAGTCCTTGACGCATGAAAATATCCGCGCCGCTCCAGAGCGTGGCCGAAAAAATTCGCTCCTTCAAAGCACACACTCCATGAGGCGGTATTCAGTATTATCTTTTATAGTGTTACCTTTTATAAAGATAAAACCGCAGCGCTCATAAAGCTTAATCGCTGCAATATTATCCTGGTGGACTTGCAGGCGGCACACCCGAAACAACCGGGTGCGCATAATATTCAACGCAAGACTCAATAATGCATAGCCGATACCCTGTCCACAACAACTAGAGTTAACTATTAACATCGTTATAAATGCTGAATCCTTAGTGGGGTCATTGCAGTAGAAGGCTATGAATCCCTTAATTCCTTCCGCTTCCGTCAAACTCGCTATTTCTGCAAGGTCATAGATCTTTCTGAGATAGGCATCAATTCCCTGATCTAATAAAGCCTGACAATATGCTGTCTGTATTTCCGACTGGAGCAACTCTCGCAACTGTGGAATGAGAGTATGCTCTGCTTTTGACTGTCGACTATCCATCTTTGGAGTCCTCCGGCTTGATCAGGTGGTATCTGGCTAAAAGTTTCGAAGTGCCCGAAACTCCATTAAACATGAGCACATCAATAATTGAAAGAAAGAGAACAAACGGTTTCTTTAATTGAGGATAATCAATGTCTTCAGGTTGAAGAAAGCTTAGTTTAAGTCCACACCCAGCAACATGCTGTTTTTCGTAAAGTGGAATTCCACCTATAGGATTTACATAGTGACTGGAGCCTAAGCAACGATTAATGTCGATAATACGATTTTCACCTTTCAAAGAGTTACCTTTCCCACTCATTGATAAAATCTTTTTCAAGCTCGATAATGGTTTTTTTTCTTGAATGAAGTTTCTTTGCCGGAACGCCAAAATATATGGTCCAAGGCTCGCAATTTTTGGTTACCAACGAATGAGCACCAACAATGCTACCTTCAGATAATATCACGCCGGGCATTATAGTTGAGTTAATTGCTATACCCGAATGTCGCTCTAAAACAACGGCTCCAGCTTGATAATTGGGTTTGAATTTTTTAGGAATTGTTGGTCCAACCATAGATTCGCCCGACGAATCATCACTCTCAGTTAAAATGGTAACTCTGGACGAAACATTAGAGAAATCGTGAAGAGTAATACCAGAGCCACCAAACAATGCAGAATAACATCCAATATGAATGTGGTTTCCGAGGATAATACTTTTACTGGCAGATAAAATGCAATAATCATCAATTCTGACATTATCGCCAATTGAAATATTTTCGGGAAAATAAATACTTGCTTTCCTACTAATTAGTACGTTGCAACCCATTTTATGGAAACCGATTTCAATCAGTTCTGCATTTGAATAATAACTACTTTTCATCGGTGTCAATTTCCTGATCTGATAAAGCTGGATAATATGCTGTTTGTCTTTCGGACGGGAGCAACTCTCGCAACTGTGGAATGATGGTATATTCTGCTTTTGATTGTCGACTATCCATCTTTAGAATCCTCATGCTTGATCAGGTGGTATTTGGTTAAAAGCTTCGAAGTGCCCGAAATCCCATTAAACATAAGTACATCAATAATTGAGAGAAAGGGAACAAATGGTTTCTTTAATTGAGGGTAATGAATATTTTCAGGTTGAAGAAAGCTTAGTTCAAGTCCACACTCAGCAAAATGTTGTTTGTCGTAAAGTGGAATTCCACCTATCGGATTTACATAGTGACTGGAACCTAAGCAACGATTAATATCGATAATACGATCTTCACCTTTTAAAGAGTTATCTTTATCCAATTCGGATGATAGTAGAATTTGACACTCAATTTCAAGGAAACCAGCTAAACATCGAATAAGGTTGGTATTAAACTCACTCACATTGCTTGAGCCAAAATTCATTATCGCCAACAAAAAAGGATAAATCTCTATAAAGTGTGGCGCTTTTCGATAAGCAGAAGCTATGTTGCACATTATTTTAGCGCGTTCACTTGGGTCTTCGACATAATATCTCTGGTTTATAAACAAGTCTCGTGAAGCTTTTTGAACCGAGTACGTCAACCAATGTGGTTCTTGATTGATCAAAATACGATTCCTATTAACCCAACCTCTTTGAATGTGCTGTACATCATCAAGGATGACAAAAATATTACTGCATTCCAATAACTGAAAGTACCCGATGTGTGGAAAGAAATAGGGCTGCATTATCGTTACAATCATTTTTTATGGTTTATGGTTTATGGTTTATGGGACATAAGTAAGCGAAGGATAGAGGCAACAGTATCTATTGCATTATCAGGCAAGCTTATTCCTGTCGGTAATACGATAACTCGATCTGCCACAATTTTTGTATTGGGCAGTATTAACCCAGCATGCGGATAAAATGCCCGATAAGGTAGCATGTTATGACAACCGGGCCAGAAATATCGTCTCGCCAGGATATTTTCAGCCTGAAGCACATTAATGATTTCATCCCTGCTCACGGGGAAATCATCTAATATCTCAACTACAATATATTGATAATTATTATGTTCACACTCATCGTATTTAAGGACAGACAAGCCCTTTATCGCATTAAGTTGCGTGGAATACTGCGCATGATTTCGGCGGTTGGCCTCAACAAACTCATCCATTGCATCGAAATTAACCAAGCCCATCGCTGCGGCAATCTCGGTCATCTTTCCGTTTGTTCCCGAATAAATTACATTGTCGTAGCCAGAAAACCCGAAGTTTTTCATTAACCGGATTTTCTGGGCAAGGTCATCATTATCGGTAACCACTGCACCACCCTCGAAGGTATTAAAAAACTTGGTCGCATGAAAACTAAAGACTTCACACTCTCCAAAATTACCGATCATTCGTCCGTTGTGAGAGCAGCCGAAGGCATGAGCCGCATCGAACATAAGCTTCAATCCGTGTTCGTCTGCAATTGCTTGTAATTCTTCAACTGGGGAGCTACGACCCCACAAATGAACACCAACAATTCCGGTGGTGCGTGGGGTAATCATTTTGCGCACTGAATTGGGATCAAGATTATGGGTATTCGGATCAATATCCGCAAACACCGGTGTAATTTCCTGCCATTGCAACGCATGAGCTGTAGCAATAAAAGAATAGGACGGCATGATTACCTCGCCCTTCAATTCCAAGGCTCGGGTTGCAATCTCCAGAGCAATCGTACCATTGCACATTGCCACGCAATGCTTAACGCCCAGGAAATCAGCCATCCGCCGCTCGAATTCCTGCACCAGTGGCCCATTATTGGTCAACCAGCGCCGTTCGAAAATTTCATTAACATACGTCAGAAACGATTCCTGATTGCCCATGTTTGGTCTGCCTACGTGGAGAGGCTCATCAAATGTCGGTAGGGCACCATTAACTGCAAGATCTTGTACTGATTTTATTATTTTCATTTGTGATCACACTCTACCTTTTTCACTTCATGGTAATAAGCAAGGGTCTTAAAGAATCCGCTAAAAACAAGACCGAATTTACGGTCACTGGATCGTTGTAGCACTTCATGTCGCAAGAAAAATTTATGGCTCATAATAGTTTTTTGGGAGTAAAATTTAATAAATTAGCGTAAATGACCAGACGCACTATGGAAATGTCTGTACGACAATATTTTTAATGCTCATTACATACGAGCTTGAATACGTCCATAAGTCTCCACTGATCCCGCCACTTAAATACGGTGCGCTGTTGTCCGTCACGTTAATCATCAGCGTTCCATCGTAAAAAACCTGGATATTACTGCCGTTAAAAACCATCTTGAGCGCATGGGAACCCGTCCCGACACTCGGCAGGTTGATCTGCTGCATCGGCGTACCACTCCAACTTGTCCAGTTACTGAACTTAACCAGTTTCAAAACGTTGGAACCACCTACTGATCCGTCCGGATAGATCCAGGCGCCATAATGGGCACCCGTAGTTGAATTTACCCGCCCACCTATGCCGCCTCCAAAGGCACCGGCCGGAAATTGAACGAGACCCTGTACCGAATAATCAGTCCACGAAGGCGTGTTGGCGTAGTAGACAGCGGCATACGTATTAGGTGAACTCGAACCTTGCAGACTTCCATTGGCGACAGTCCAATTCCCCAGCGCCTGAATCCACGGAGACAAAGGGTTAGGAGTATTGGGAGGTCGCGTAAAGTTATCTGAAAACAACACGCCACTGGTCGATACGACCGTGAGGTTCACGCTGGCAATATTACTGTTGGACGTACCATCGTTCGCATTGTAGGTAAAGCTGTCGCTCCCCACATAGTTCGTAGCAGGTGTATAATCAAAAGAACCATCGGCATTGAGCGTGAGAGTACCATGAGCGGGAGCACTCACTAGCTGTGCCGTCAGAGCCGTCCCTTGCGGGTCTGTGTCGTTGGACAGCACTCCCGGGGCAGCCTGGTTCAGCACCGTATTTACGTTGGTGCTGTAAGCGTCATTCACCGCGACCGGGGGCAGGTTGCCGGACAAGGTTTGCACGACCACATTGCTGAGTCCCATTACATACGAGTTTGAATACGTCCATAAGTCTCCGCTGATCCCGCCACTTAAATACGGTGCGCTGTTGTCCGTGACGTTAATCATCAGTGTCCCATCGTAAAAAACCTGGATATTACTGCCGTTAAAAACCAGCTTGAGCGCATGCGTGCCAGTCCCGACACTCGGCAGGTTGATCTGCTGCATCGGCGTACCACTCCAGGTTGTCCAGCCACTAAACTTGACTAGTTTCAAAACGTTGGAACCACCCACTGATCCGTCCGGATAGATCCATGCACCATAATGGGCACCCGTAGTAGGGTTTACCCGCCCCCCGATGCCGCCGCCGAAGGTACCGGCCGGAAATTGAACGACACCGGCCGGAAATTGAACGAGACCCTGTACCGAATAATCAGTCCACGAAGGCGTGTTGGCGTAGTAGACAGCGGCATACGTATTGGGTGAACTCGAACCTTGCAGACTTCCATTGGCGACAGTCCAATTCCCCAGCGCCTGAGTCCACGGAGACAAAGGGTTGGGAGTATTGGGAGGTCGCGTAAAGTTATCTGAAAACAACACGACACTGGTCGATGTGACCGTGAGGGTCACGCTGGCAATATTACTGTTGGACGTGCCATCGTTCGCATTATAGGTAAAGCTGTCGCTCCCCACATAGTTCGTAGCAGGTGTATAGGCAAAAGAACCATCGGCATTAAGCGTGAGAATACCATGGGTGGGAGCACTTACCAGTTGTGCCGTCAGAGTCGCCCCTTGCGGGTCTGTGTCGTTGGACAGCACTCCCGGAGCCACTTGGTTCAGCACCGAATTTACGTTGGTGCTGTAGGTGTCATTTGCTGCGACAGGAGGTAAATTGTTAGCTGTCAGTGCAGGGTAACGCACTTCTACGTTGGAAACTAAAGTGCCAACTTTAAGTTTAATCCCTCGTTGAGTGATGCGATAATCGCTGGGATTGGCAGGCAAGTTGTTGAAGAAAACTTGCAGGACGCTGGCGTTGCCCCTAGCGGCCGGTTGCAATCCAATTTCAACAGCAGTGCCACTGTCCGTAGCTCCGGTAATTGAAGCTTGTGCAATAGCAGTATTCCCACTGATGCTGTAGCTGGGTGTAACCGTTACATTGGAGCGCAACCGCCACCAGTCATTTATTCCAACTGCGTTGGTTGCCCATATTCCGGGTTTAGCCGTACCATAAGCAACATAGTCGCCTGTTAAAGTTCCTGGTTGCGAGGCATTGTGTCCATAAATATTGATCAATGCGCCGAGGCCATAATAAAAGTCAACAGCGGCCGTCATTGTTGAAAACGTGTGATAATCCAAGGCTTGGAGAATATCCCCTGAATAATACCAATCACTGACTGGCAATGTTATAGTTGAATAATGCTTCCCAAGAGTCTGGGTTGACATTGTCCAGTGCGGAAAGGGACTGATCTTTTGCTCACCCGCACTCACTACGCCCAACTGCTGCAGGATGTCGTAAGAGCCTTCGCGTGTAGAATTAAAAAACGGTGATGCCCAAGTGCGAGGACAATTGTTCGCTATAGCACATCCGGATCGGCCGTTGTCGAAACCCGACAACCAGCCTTCTATATCCTGGTAGGATATAGAAATAGAAGCGGCCGCGTAAGCTTTACCGCTGGAGTAGCCAGCGGGAATTAGGTCAAGAACTTCGTCCGGGCCCCAATGAAAATAGGTATAATTCAGGGGATTTAGACCCAGCGCGTTAGGGTTTGCCAAGCCACCATTGTGCGATCCGATGGTCGCACCGTAATTGGAAACAGCGCGTTGTAAACTGGGAATGACAGTGAGTTTGTCGGCCATTTGTTCACGTAAAGCACCGGTACAGAAATAATAATCACCTTTTGCGCCAAATGACTGTTCGAACGCCGCTGAATTTTCGATTGATCTTATTAGAACAGGATCGTTCTCGAAGTCATGCCGGACGACCAATGCTGCATCATATTGATATTGCCACGGACTGAGTTTGATGATGGGAAGTTTGGCAGACTCGAAAGCCCATTCAATTGCATTTCGAAAGATAAGATAATTATACATGCCCGAATCATAGGCACCATGCCCCAAAATCGGCTGGGATACACTGTGGTAGATAA
>CAIQND010000441.1 GCA_903873045.1 uncultured Methylococcaceae bacterium
CAATGACTTTATGTCATAAACGCTATTTTTTATATCTAAAAAAATGATATTTGAAATTGAAAGCTGGTAACTTTGCCTTGTTTTCTCAATAAATAGCACCAATCTTCCTAACTGCCTTTAAAAATGAGCGAACCGTGAGTTTCATCTTGTTTCTCCATAGAATTATGAAAATGTCGCTTAATGCGACTTGGGTAAGAAGATAGTTCGTTCTTCTTAGCGGTTAATTGCTCTTTATCCAGCAAAGGTTCAAACCGTCTAAACTATTTTTACAAATTACGGCGCTGCCTAAGGCACTAGCCAAAGATTGACTTGGGCCAAATCGTCCGGCGAAAGCGTGCCCACGGTTTGTTTTAATCGCAGGGTGTTTAGCAGGTAATCGTAGCGTGCCCTAGCGTAGTCGCGTTGAGCGCGAAGCTGTTCCCGCTCGGCAACAATGATATCCAAAGCAGTGCGACGACCCACCTTGAAGCCTGCGGTAGTTGCCGCAACGGCAATTTCAGTTGAATGCACGGCTTGCTCTAAAGCTTTAACTCGACTGATGCCGGCCGTCACGCCGAGAAAAGCTTTACTGGTGGCGCGATGCACGGCCCGCTGCTCTTGCTTTAATTTTGCTAAAGCCTCCCGATAATGATGCTCGGCTTCCCGGCTTCTGGAATTGACTCGCCCGCCCTGATACAGGGGCATATTAAAACTCAGGCCAAGGGTAGTGTCCTGTATATCTGCGGAACCGAAACGTCCACCGGAAGTTGAAAAACTATGGTTGCCGACAGCATCAAGTGTCGGCAGATGTCCGGCTTGCTGACGCTGAATCTCTTGCTTCGCCGTTTGAGCCGCAAGTTCACTAGCCAGTAAGCCATAATTTTGCGTGAATGCCTGCTGTATCCAGGCTTTCTCGATTGCCGGATCGGGTTCCACCAGCGCTAGCGTCTCGCGCAGATTGGCGAGTTTGTCATAGTGATTCCCGGTCACTTCCTGCAAGCCTTCAAGAGCATCCCGGTATTGATGCTTTGCTTCTACAGCATCGGCTACGGCTCTATCATAGCCTGCCTGGGCTTCCTTAACGTCGGTCAGTGCAAGAAATCCCGCAACCTGGTATTGCTGGGTTTCTTGCAGTCCACGCGCAAGCGATTCCTGTTGGGTTTTTGAAAAATCAAGATTTTCCTGGGCGGCAAGCACATCAAAGTAGCGCTCGGCAACCCGCAACAGTAAGGCTATTTCTGCTGCGGCATATTCGGCCTCCGCCTGTGCTACCCGACTATCGGATTGTTCCACGCCGATGATGCGATCATAGTGCAACAAGGGCTGAGTCAGCGACAACACATAAGCACCAGCCATAAACTTGCTGCGTCCACTGACACCGGTGGAATCGCCGGAAAGTTGCACAGATTGGGAATCTCCATTTACGTTAGCGCCGAATTGGGCTTCGGGTAAATACAGCGCGGCATTAGCCTGAACTTGCGTTTCCTGTATGGCTTCCAGGGCTTCCTTAGCCCTTTCCAACTGGGGATCTTCTAAAGCCGCATCGTGATAAACCGACATTAAATCATGGGCCGCAACCGGTGATAGCAACAAAGCAGTCAGCAGGCTTAAGACCATTAGCGAAAATGAATATCCTTTTGCTAAAGTCATTGTTGTAAATCGTCTTAACTTAACTTAACTTAATTTAATTTAAGGCACTGAAAAACCGCTTTCGTTGCCAGTGGTTTTTTTTAACGCGACGTTTAAAACCTCCGGTGAGCAGCTTGTTGTTTCGCATAAGGCTAACACGGCGCTATTGGCATTGATGCCGGGAAAGGAGTCGATGCTGGCGGAAGAAACGGATTTTTGTAATAGGGCTTGGGTTTCAGCCAAGGTCAGATCCGGCTTTAGTTCCAGCAATAAAGCAATAACGCCGGACACCTCTGCGGCCGAGATAGAACTTCCCGAGATAAAATCGTAGGTGCCGTTGGGTAATGTGGTGAGTATTTTTTCTCCCGGCGCAGTCACGGTTTGATCAGGCTTTTTAGGGTCGGCAACCACTTGTTTTACCGACTGAACTGAAATGACGTTCTTCAACGAAGCAGGAAAGTTTGCATTCGGCTGACCGAGACCGGTATCTGCCGCAACGACTATAATGCCATCGGCCATCGCTTTATTCAGCAGCAATTCCAATAAAGCATCATAAGGTCCGGTCAGACTCATATTCAAGATGGCAGCACCGGATTTAATCGCCGCATTAACCGCAAGCGCCAGGGTGAAACTATTACAAACGGCTTCGATAGCCTCCGCTTTATCAGGCCAGCAGGCTTTTAACGCGATCAACTTGGCATCCGGCGCTATGCCCCTGATGCCGGTGCCATTGTCTTTTTTAGCGACCATGATGCCTGCGACCGCTGTGCCATGTTTGTCATTTGAGAAACTGGCAGAAATGTCCTTGGCAAAGTTTTCGTTTTGACTGATTTGCCCGACTAAGTCAGGGTGCTGTAGATCAACACCGGTGTCTATCATCGCTATGGTGATATTTTTTCCTGTTGTTCTGACATGGACATGATCAATTTCCATGCTGCGCAAATTAGGCTGAAGCTGAAAGTAAGGATCCTTGCCGGTATTGGCGCGGGTATTGAAAATATGCATGTTTTGCGCAATATCAACGCGTTCATCTTGGGCCAGGTGTTGCAAAGTATCGGCAACGGATCGGTTCGTCGGTACCCGATAGACGACACAATGAACGCCGACTTCAGTCATGGGCCATTCAGTGAGTTTCTGCAATTGATAATCCTGGGTAATTTGTTCGCTAATGCGTAAACTCCAGGTTGAACTTGAATAGTCACCCCTCTTTCTATACGCCGTTGCGGTGCTTTGAATTCTATCGATCGATTTATCTTTAAACGCAACGAGTAGCAAATGATCCGCATTTTTCTGATCATACAGGCTAACTTCAGGCATGGCAGCATTCAAGCCCTCACTTTTCAATGGCATCGAAAGAACCGAGAGCAGGACTAATAATAGCAACTGGAAGCGTTTCATTTGGTTTTTTCAGCTTGTGTTTTAGAAGGCGAGGCGTAACCGGGTTCAGCGAAAATAACATGCGAATCAGCTCTTAAAATAGATAACCTATCAATGGCTGGTGTTGTTACAGAGGATTTTTTTATACCGATTGTATATACCGATTGCTCATTTGGCCCATGGATAATTGTGCCTTGAATTGAGGCCAAGAGTTGATCAATGGTTTGCAAAGAGGTATTTTCCTTAAAGATGACTCTGAGTTCATTCAGGTTCGTGTTGGTGATTTCTGAATCGGATAAGGTTCGATAATCATTGCTCTGGAGCTGATCGATAGGCATAAAACGGGGTAGTACCACTGCCAACAGTATGCCAGCGGCCAAAGCCAGAGCAGGAGCGGGTATTTTCCACTGTTTAAAATTGATTTTGCTTTGCCATTTACCAGGTCTCGCAAACGGCACCACGCTTTGCTGTGCGTCTTCAGCGGGATGCAATCGTTTCTTAAGTTTGGAAAAAGAGCCTTGGGCGCTTAATTCAAAAGTACTCGCTTGATTAATCAGGCCTGATAAATTTTGCAGGTTCAATAGCTCACGATTACAGATTAAACAGTTATTCAAGTGCTGCTTTACCGTGTCGAGTTCGGCCCCCTGCAAGGTTTTATTAACATACCAAGGCAGCAACATAGTAATTTCCTGATGGCTTGTGTAAGGGTTATCATCTATGTGCTTCATGTCATTCTCTCAAAATAAGAAGGCTACTGTTTAAGCTGTAGCATCTTCATTGTTAGTTAAATGTAATGCTAAAATTTTACGTGCATAGTGCATTCTGGTTTTTACTGTATTTTCAGGGCAATCCATCAGCAAGGCGATTTCGCTGTAATGTAGTCCCTGAACATAGGTTAGCTCTATGACTGCTCGATGGTCTGGCGACAGTACCTTAAAAACTGATTCCAGCCAGTCACTCATTTCCAGTTGAATCAATCCAGCGTCTTCAACGCCAAGCAATGAATTATCGCCATCCATATCATCCAGTGAGTTCTCATTAAAACTGCTGTTACTGCGCAATGCCTGCCGGGTTTTAATGTAGGCAATACCAAAAATCCAGGTTGAAACTTGACATTGATGATTATAAGTAGCTGCCTTTTCCCAAACGGTATACATCACATCATTAATGACTTCCTCAATCAGCTCTTCGCGCCAGGTCATCCGACCAATAAATCTGAACAATCTCTTGTAGAAGTCATGGTATAGAAGTTCAAGCGCATTTTCATCCGCATCGCAGATACGCAATATCAAAGCTGCTGCCTCCTCATTAGAGTGTGGGTTGTTATACATGCTGGGGGTCAAAAATAATCTCCGATGTCTAATTACATTTCGATTGGACCCCAACAGCAACTAATGAACTTTATGTATCGTTAATTGCATAAGGGGCAAAATAAGTTCAATCAGTATGAATTTATTTATTTAATCACAAATTGGGGCGTTGAAATTAAAAACCCATTGATATAGCAAACACAATAGCCGCGTTTAGTATTGCTGGGTCATACTGTTCGTGTATATTTTCCACGACAGCCTGATCAATTGAAGTTTCGGTCGCATCCATATAACGTAAATCAACTGCGACGAATTTATAAAAATAAGTAAACCCTGCATTCCAATAAGGGTAATCAGAGCCAAGAACAGCTTTGGTTTGACCGTAGCCGAAGCTTGTTGAAAACTCCAAATTGTCAGCCAAGGGATATTTTCCGGTTACTTCGTAATCGATTGCATAATTTCCTAAGCCGTAATAATCCTCGGCAAAAGAAACCCTGCTTGAAAATATATCTTGATAATGTAAAAAAAGATAAAACTCGTTGTAATCTGCCTGATGACCGAAAATAGTGCCGTCATACAAATAACGAGACCATTGCGTGTCTATTCGCCATTGATCAGAGAGCTTAAAGTTCCAGCCCAGATATGGCATGACCTCAACCTGCGCTGCCTGGCGTTGCTCTTTGGCTTTATAGTCAATATTTGAAATCGAGTTGCCCAAAAACAAACCTGATGAATGTTGATATTCCGCGTTGGCTTGCAAGGCAAAGTTGTTATTACTTTTGGTATACCAGCGCCCAACATTATTGGTCGTCATTGTCAGCGTGGCATGTACTTCAGCGCAACTCAAGGAAGGATTAAAAAACAAAAAGACCAAAAAGGGTACTTCAATTGACGGAGCTATTTTTAGAATTATTTTAGTTTTAAAATAATAACTTTGCACGTAAAACCACGCTTGATATAAATCGACTACTGGAGAAAATTAACAAAAATGTTACAACATTGAATTTTTTTAACAAAAAATTTGCATTGAATAACAATTATTGGATCAATGCCAATTTCACCAACGAAAATATCAATACCCCCATCACCTTGCTTTACAGATACTTGGCTTACATGCGAACCATGGTATATTTTTCTGAATAAAGTCTCACAAGCACTTTCAAATGCTTCTCTCGCCCCAGGTAAATTCCCATTTATTGATTTAAAGTCTCTCCAATCTCTATTCATTTAATTCTTGTGATTTTGCATAATATTTAGACGTAGAAAAACTGATTTAAGATAATCACAGTATTAACACTATCAACTCAGATAATTGGGATCAGAGTAAAATTAAATTTTCTTAACGAATGCGTCAAACGGTCGCGCGGAGCCTGATGGTGTTTTCCGGAAACACTTTTGACCTCGCCGATTACGCTGTCGTTGAACGACAACTCACTGACTCTCAGCGGTCATTGATCTGATATATATCTAAGCATGTACAAACCAATTTTGTTGGAGTCTACCATCAATTCCATAAAGACCCTCTGTTAATTTCATATTTTTTATTTTAAAACAAAAAAATAAAAAAATTTTAAGCTCATTAGCTGACCGTTAGCAAATTAAACGTAGATTTTTACTCTTTTCGGCAAACAGACAATCCATGATTAACGGGTCAAATTCTATGCTGTGGGCATTGATTGCTTGTATAAAATGGCTACCAACTTAAGCCTGGCCAGTCTGTCGTTTCAATAAGTTAGAGAAGCGGCATCTACACTTACTCTTTCTTGGTTCACTGCGATTGTTCATATTCAAAAGTGTCCAGCCTTAAGTTGGTAGCCTATAAAATATTGCACCCATCGGTAAAGCTTGGATCTATCATGCAGTATATTTATATCAATATCGACCCGCTGGTAAACCCGTTTTTAGGCCAGTTTGCTGGGCTTGGTAACAGTCTCTTTTCCATTATTACTATTCAGTTTTAATGTTGGTCTTGTTCGATGGCAACGCATAAGTGGATGAGCACGGTAATTATTTTATGATGGATTTGTAAATAAAAAATTTCAGTAGAAACTTACACCTCATGATCTGAACGATAAATCTTAATACTGTTATAGTTATAAGGTTTTTGTCGCTAATAGGATTAGTCAGCTTAAGATCGTTTTTAATTTTTTACCCAAGAGTCGGCAAAAAACATGATCAAATTACCAAGTGTAATATCACGCTAATCAAGGAAATCAATGGATACCCATCAAATACTTATTAATGCTTGAGCCATTTGCGCTGCTCGGTAAGCCTTGATATTTCTAGTCTGTAGCGCCCCGTAAAATTCGTTCACCCCAATTTTCAACGGTAGAATCAGGGTTTGAGGGGGGTAGATTTTGATGAAATGCGTTTTTTACAAATTTCCA
>CAIQND010000442.1 GCA_903873045.1 uncultured Methylococcaceae bacterium
GTGGTCTTTTTTTCGTTAAATTCATGACTAAAATTGATTGCGCCAAAGGTGGAGACATAGTCCGGTTCATCAGATTGTCCACCGGAAAGCCCCAGCGTGGAATTATCAAAATAGTATTTGGCACCAAATGTAGGTTGGGTTCGGGTTTCCAACGGTTGCGTCTGGAAACGTTGAATGGTTTGAGTGCCTGTGGGGACAACACTATTTAAGGCATTATTAATACCCGCCATAACAAATTCTTTACTCTGAACCATTTTATTGGTGTCAAATGTACCGGCTACGGGATCAAAATATAGCGCATCGTAATGTCCTGGATTCGTTTGGTATAAAGCCTCCAATCCATTCCAGTAAGACTGAAAATTGGGTAACCCGCTGGTCGAACTTGGATAAGTACCCATTAAAGTTTGTGTTGATACCGTTGATGCAGACGAGATAACATCTGCCGAAGTGGGCAGGTGGGCATCAACCTGGTTTTGATAATAACTACTGGAAAGGCCAGTCGTATCATAAGACTGGTTGGTCATTGTCGCGGGCAAACTATAAGCCGGCGAAGCGCCCGAATAAGTATCCCGGTCATAACTAAAGGAAAGTTCAATCCTGTCAGTCAGCGGCATCAATCCATCGACATGATAGATCTGCACATTCATACGATTACCGCTTTCCTGGTAATTTCCGTACTCGACATTGCCTTGCGTATTCGCGACAGGCACTGCGGCACCGACATCCAGTCCCGGCAAACTAAGTGCGGCGGTCGTTAACGCCGCCAGTGCCCGATTTTTTCCCGGCTTAATTACAACCACAACCACCCCCAGAATTAGCGCGTCCACCTTGCGAAGCTTCCCGACTGGTAAAAATATGGTCGCGTATATGGCTTAGGTTTGGATTAGGATCAAGTGCCATTTCTTTTTTGGCAAGATTGCCGCGCTCCCAAGCGGCAACAGGGCTACAGCCTTGGCTGCCGACAACGCCAATCAGCAATAACAATAACTTCGGTAAAATACGACAACAAATCATCACTATTCCGCCAACAGCGCGGAAATTTGCTCGCGAATTTCTGTTTGATCGCCATCCCGATAACCCAAATGAATCTTGCGGACTTTTCCGGTTTTATCGATAAAGAAAGAAGAGGGCATGGCTTCTACATTAAAAATACCCGGACATTCGCCTTTGGGGTCAAAGGCGACCGGATAATCAACTGGATGCGCCTTTAAAAATTCACGGGCTTCCTCGGTATTTTCATCCACATTAATGGCAACAATCTCAAAGCCTTCTTGCACACGCTCATTGCGTAAACCGTTTAAAAAAGGCATGGATTTTTGACAAGGTCCGCACCAGGTCGCCCAAAAATCGATTAATACCACCTTACCTTGATACGCGGTTAAATCCAACTTTTGGCCTTTATCCGTCAAGGCGGACGGGCATTGTGGAGCCGCTTGTCCTTCGTGTAGCGCATAAGCCTGGGAGCTGCCCAGTATGAGTAAAAGTGTCAGCGGTTTAAATAACCATTTTATTAGCACAAGCTTTTCCGTAGGTTTAGAAAGTTAATTAAGTCGTATTTCTTTCACATCCCTGTAATATTGATTCCGTCAATCCTGACGGAATGCCAATGTAACCATCTAACGCACTTCAAAATCAGGCTACTTGCTTCTCACTGATGTTGCGAGAGTTAAACGATGCCTGTTTAAAAACCAAATTTTGAAGTGCTATTTTTTAAACTCAAAAAGCGGACTGATGTCCGCTTAATTAAAACTTGGACAAACAAGCACAACAATCCGTGTCTTGCTTGCCCAATGGCAACAGCGTTAAGCTATTACATAGCGAGAGATAACGCGCTTTTTTTGCGACGGTTTAAACCCAACACGCCCATCATGCCAGACAAAAACAACCAGACTGCACCAGGTACAGGAACGGCTGAAACGTGGAAAGCAATGCTGGAGTTTCCAGCCAAACGATCAAGATTATAAGCAGCGTTCAAAGCAGCATCGGCACCTAAACCACTATTTGAAGCAACTGCATCAGCAAAAAGCTTGTCGTAGGCGGCTTGATTCGCGCCGCCGATAACCAGACTGTAAGTACCGGCATTCAGGATGCCTGACCAGGATGTTTTATTATCAACAACACCATCAGCACCCAATATGCCAGAGCCGGTAGCAGCGTCAGCACCTGAAATACCTGTGTAAGTGAGAGTGTTAGTCAAACCTGGGTTGTTGCCCATACTAAAGTTGCCGTTCGCATCATAAGAACCCCAGTTGGTAGCCGTTGCACTGGCAGCGGTTGTACCTTCCGTCAAACCTTTAGCATGGTCGATGACTACGTTCAGTGCCGCAAAAGGGGACCATGAAGCAAATCCGGCTTCGTTAGCCAGATAGGTTTTTACTGCCGGCGTTAAAGCATCATAACCCGCTTGATTGAAAACCCCACCCACTAAAGCAGTATCACCAACGCCATCATGAGATGCAGCAGGCACTAAACCTTGAAATAATGAGAACCCTGGATTAAGTACAGCTGCACCATTAAGGTTGGCTGTGCCGGTGATGGTAAAATCAACTTGTGAGGCTGTAGTCAGGGTAAAAAAACGGAACTTGTTGTCATGGGAGTTGCCTGCGAAGGTAGTTTGCAGGCCGGCTATGTAACCGCCGTTGCTGGTTACGGTTGGCTGTAAACCGGCAGAGCCAGTAGGTCCATAAGTATCAGTCGCTTGATTGTACAAAGAAGTACCGTAGCCAACGTGCGCCATTGCTTGGCCAGAAGCCAAACCGATTGCCAAAATAGAGACTTTTAATGCTAATTTTTTCATAGTTGATCCAATTATTAATATTGTTGATTGTTGTCGGCAATTGAGAGAGTTCAATGCTGACAACATTTAATATAAGCATGCCAAACGAGATTTAAACGTCCAGCAGCCGTTACTTAACATACCGCATTGCTGAGGTATAGCCCCTACCTGGGAAAACATCCTGTTCTTTCCTTTTTAATTCCTTTGTTCGTTATTCCGTATTCCGGATTTTTAGTAGCTTTACATCATGCGATACGTTTTTTTCTGCATGCGCCCAATCCAGCCAGTGCGCTAGCAAAAAGCCAAACTGATGCCGGCAGTGGAACGGCGGTAACTGTTGCGTTAAAGGTGAGAATACCGGTTAATTCATTACCGTTACTGATTGCATTGCCGCCACCCGCAGCAATGGTGTAATCACCGGATGGCAGAATGTAATTGAGCAATGAAACAGAATTGCCGCCGGTCGGCCCTACATGGGTTAAATAGTCAATAACGGCCCATTCTCCCGCGACCCCTGCGGTAGCCATGCTCCAGCTATGCAATGCGTCAAATTGTCCGTTATAGAAAATATTTGCAGTGTCACGAAAAGGCGAGATATTGCCATTGGCATCGGCAACCAAGCCGGTATCAACAGGAGAGGCATCCTTAACGCTGTGCGCCGGGGCGGGCGTTAATACCAAATGCGACGGATTTAAAGGATCGATAATAGTGTCATCGTGCGAGTCCGTAGGTAACAGACCGGAGTAAAGGCTGAATGCCGGATTAAGCAGCCCCGTATTGCTGTAATCCTTAAAGTTAAGATTTACGCTGTAATATTGGGTGGGCTGCCCTGCAATCTGCGCCAGATGAAAACTGTAGAAAGTGCCACCCGCCAAACCGTGACTATCACCCAGTTGGGGCGTAGTACCTTGATACCAGCCATTATCGGTAAAAGAACCTGAGTTTACACCGCCTGGAGATTGATTAGGATCGCTTAAATCAGCGTACTCGACATGCGCAGCCGCCGGATTGGCAAGTCCCAGCAACACGATTGCCGCACTGCTTAAGCTTAACGATGCCCATAAACCGCGTTTTTTTGTTGGCTGAATGGCCGCTTGTTTTGTATAAGTCATATTTACACCTTTAAATTATTATTAGAAATATCTACCCGAAATCTAAGCGTGCCCTTGCGCCCATTAACAATATTCAGTAAAGCAAGCACCGTGCCAATTCTATCAAGCCATGTTTAATGGGGGTTTAGAGCCTATAAGTGAAAGCTGGCTTTATTAAACTATGTTATTTAACGCTCTCAGAGTGTCATATCACACACTTTATAAAAAAGTATCCGGGACTTAAGCAAGGACTGCCTCCCGATTTACCCGTTAAAAATCATCCGTAAAAAAAAGGTAAACAAGGCAGAGGCTACCTTGTTTACCCAATAAAAGAACAGTGGTTAAACTGTTTGGAGAGGCTGACGGCAGCTAAAAAACGCCAGCGAATGGGTTTTTTTACATAGCCATTGAACGGCTTTTACGACGATTTAAACCCAAGACACCCATCATGCCGGTCATAAACAACCAAACTGCCCCTGGGACAGGCACAGCAGAGACATGGGATGCGCTGTAGGTTAAAGTACCCGCCAGATTGGTTGACCCGAATGAAGCTTGTGAGCCGGGTGCGCCTAAAGCGCCGGAGGCCGCAAC
>CAIQND010000443.1 GCA_903873045.1 uncultured Methylococcaceae bacterium
AGCACCGTGAACAAACACTTCAAGCTCGATGTCCGGGCATTTTTGGCGAATTTCTTCGATTTCATCAAGCGACAGTTCACGCGATAAAATAACCCGCTTAATACCGACGCTTTGCCAGAATTTTACGGTGGCATAATTGACGGTATTGGCCTGCACTGATAAATGGATAGGCATATCCGGCCACGCTTCCCTCGTCATCATAATCAAACCGGGGTCAGCCATAATCAAGGCATCCGGTTTCATGGCGATAATAGGGGCAATATCGGCCATAAAGGTTTTAACTTTGGCATTGTGAGGAATGACATTCGCCGCCAGAAAAAACTTTTTACCTTGCCGGTGTGCTTCAGCTATGCCTTTGGCCAGATTGTCAGCCACAAAATCATTGTTGCGTACTCTCAGGCTGTAACGCGGTTGTCCCGCATAAACGGCATCCGCACCAAAGGCAAAGGCATAGCGCATGTTTTTAATAGTGCCGGCAGGCGAGAGAAGTTCGATGGGTTTCATGATGATGTCGGTAAATGAGAAGAGTAATATAGCGTGTATATTACACCAGCTTACACAAAGCAAAAAATAGGAGTATGAAAAATGTGGGTATTGTTATTTTTAGCCGCCTTAGCGTTTGTATTAGGCGGGGCATTAATTTTGCTCAGATCGGCAAAGACACCCAAAATTCCCGATACGGTTAAAGCGCAACCTTATGAGGAAGATAAATCCGATGACTGGTGATTTAATTTATTCACCACGAAGACACGAAGAAAAAATGGCAAAAATAATGTGATCTTACAGCAAAAAAAAACCTGGAGAGTATCCAGGTTTTTTTGACTTGCGTTGTATTGAAAAAATAATGACTAAGCCATCTTTTTTCTGCGACCGACGGTGAGTAGTCCTAAGCCACTCGCAAACAACCAAACTGCGGCAGGCACGGGTACTGAAGAAACAGGGGATGCGGAATAACTGTAATTTTTAACTGTACCGCCTGTTTGAGGCCTGGTGCTAATCAGATATAAATCATTACTAAGGAAAAAATTAAAATCAAAGCCAGAAACAGTGCCGTGAAAACTAACGCCATTAAAATCCCAACCTCCGGTAGTGGCAAGTGTGCTAGGGTTAAATAGATTGTTATTCCCACCAAGACCACCTGGGGCAATCAGGGTAAGGGCATCTGTACCGGCTGTTGTACCGGCTGTGCCGTTGAAGGTAGTAATGACAGTATTGCCTGTGTCATTGGCGGTAAAATTTAAATTAAAGTGTACGCCGCCATTATTGCTATCAAACTGCTGGTTGTAATTGAATAATGCTGCATTTGCAGAAATAGCCGGGGTTAACACCGCAACAGCCGCTATAACGCGAAGTAAAGAGATTTTTTTCATAAATTAACGCCTAAAATAAATAAAAGAAGAAGCAATAAAAGAAATGATGTAATTATTTTTAGTATTAAATTTAAAAAATAGCACAAGTGAACAACTACGGGCCGCATTTTATCCTACCCCCCCCCTAAATCAATTAAAACAGAAAAAAATAATAATTATGGAATAAGCTGATCATGAGATCGCGGGTTAGAGACCCAATCGAAGTATCCAAGACACGAAACTTATTCACCTCCCCCTTTGAAAAAGGGGGAGAGCAAAGCTAGGGGGCGAGGGGGATTTATCTAATAAAATCTCCCCTACCCCCCCCTCTTTTTCAAAGAAGGGGACTGAATATTTACGAAACAGGTTGTGCATGCCATTTTTATTCATCGGCAGATAGCCTAGTTCATCAATGATTAACAGGTCAAACTTAAGCAACGGATTAATCTTCTTTTTCAGCTCACCTTTTAACTCCGCCAATTCCAGGATTACGTTGATTCTTGACTAAAATCCCCTTCAGCTTTCGCTTTCCAGCTACTCATTTTTTAAATCATCTATTGATTTATCCAATAGTGTTATGACTTCCATTGCCATAAATACCCGGTTTCTTTGCCACTCTGTCTGCACAAGAATGCCCATTGCTTTTAATTTAGCCAACGCCGCATTGGCGGTAGGAAATGTAATGCCAAGCAGGTCTTTAACCTGCTTTACGGTCACGACCGGATTGGCAATTAACAACTCGGGAAATCGTTTTATGACTGAATCTGAACGCAGTCCAAGCGCATTTACAGCCATTTGCCAGCGCTCAAGGAGGGCAAGCAGTTCTCTGGCAGTTATCATTGATTCATGCGCCGCTTCTTCAACGCCTGTAGCAAAAAAAGTGACCCAATCACTCCATTTTTCTTGCAATTGCACGTTTGCCAGCGCGTCGTAATAGGCCTTTTGGTTCGATTTCAGGAAACCAGCCAGATAAATGGGCGGATAACCTTCTGCTGCGAGCATCAATGGCAATAATAATCGTCCAACTCGGCCGTTACCATCAATAAATGGATGAATGGTTTCAAATTGCGCATGAGCTATTGCGGATCAACCTAAAAATCACCTGCGAAAACCGATGGCTTTAACTCTTAAGCGGTAGTGCCGCACCTAATCCACCGCTCAATAGTCATTGAGTAATCGTTTTTATACAAAATACCTTTTAAAATAATCAAATTTAAATAAAAATAAGCGTTTCAACACACACTGAGCTACACTATAATTAATTTTAAATATAAAGGTGATCGTGATGCCTGTCTCTTCAAACCCATTAGGTTACGCTTGGCTCATTGAGCATTTTTCACTTCCACATCAATACCTCGCTGTGGTTTGCTGTAGCGCCAAAATTTCATCCATCAATAAAGAGGCCTCTAGCCAGCACTACCCTGTCTCCTATCGCCCTCATAACGATACTACTGTTGATCACCTAACCTTTGCACTTAAATACGAGTTGCTCAATCTGTCTTGTCTAACGGCAGTATTTTGGCAAAAAACCGTAAAAGCCGAAATAGAGCAGGCGTTACACGCCAATCCAACCAGCAAGTACAATCGGCTGATGGGATTTTATTTCGAATTGTTGACCCATCAGATATTGGAGGTGCCTGATCTGTCCACCGGAAACTATGTCGATGCCGTTGATGCCAAGCGCTATTATGTCGCGCCTACGCAGCGCGAGAGAAAATTTCGCGTGAACAACAATCTGATTGGCAATGGCTGGCTCTCAGCGCTTATGACGCGTAATGCAGGCCTAATCGGAAATGATGAGCTTTGTGACTTGGCGCGAAAACCTTTGGCGCATCATTCAATGGAACTATTGGCAAGGGCAACGCATTACCTGATTGCACTGGAGACCAAGTCGACTAATGAGATTGAGGCCGAAACGATTACGCCCGGCAAACAAATGAAGTTCATGTTTGCGTTGGAGTCCATTAATCACGATGATCTTACCAAAGAAAAACTCATTGCCACGCTTAACATCATTAAAGACAAGCATTACCAAGCATTTGATTACCGCTGCCAGCAAAATTATTTAGGAAAAAGCGGTCGCGGATATGCCTCTGTCGATTATGTGCCGCCAAAGCCTGGCGATGCGCATGACTTAATGGGTCACTGGTTTACGTTAAGGGAGCGCGTGTTAAGCTCGGACATGCCAGCCATTGCCAAAGCGGCGGCATTGTCATCAAGTTTCGTCTATATTCATCCCTTCATGGACGGCAATGGGCGGTTAAGTCGCTATATCATGCAGGACACGCTCTACCGCGACAAAGTCATTGATCAGCAATGTGCCTTGCCCTTGTCTTCAGGTATTCTAAAAGACATCGGTGGCTATTATCGGCTATTAAGCGAAACCTCCCGCCTCATCATGAAATCGGTCCACTTTGAATTGCTGGATAATTATTCGGTAACGGTGCTAAATGACACAGCCGAACTCTATCGGCATTTGTGTTTCGATGCGCATGCATCCTATTTATCTGATGTTTCCAGAAAAGTGGCTGTCGAATTAATTCCGGAGGAACTTGAGAAGCTTCAACAGTTTGATCGACTCATGGAGCATTTAAACGAATCGCTTGACCTGCCAGAAAAGGATCTGGGGTTAATTGCCAACTTACTTATTGGCAGTCAAGGCAAAATCAGTGTAAAAAAAAGAAAAGGCACTCTCCAGCCTATTCACGCCGATGATTTAAATCGCGCTGAAGCCATTTATGCCGATCTGTTTAATGAATTAGACAGTGACACAGCGCCGCGTTAGGGAGTTTTAAACCGAGTCGCAAATTAATGATCATGACAATAATCTTGTAATTTCTGGTATCATTTTCTTAAGTGTCGATGCTAATTCATGAATGTCGGTATCGTGCCAACATTTCTTCCCAAATCGTTTTTGAATTACCTTCTTTAAAAGTAACCAAATAAGCCCATTGATTGGCTTTGCAGATAGTAAAAAAGCTCTCGTAGGGGTAAAGCGCGTCGGCCAAAATAATAAGGGGAAGCCTGGGATAAATCTTTTTCAGTTTGG
>CAIQND010000444.1 GCA_903873045.1 uncultured Methylococcaceae bacterium
CCCTCAGCAGGGAGCCTGTATTCCTCATGCCCCCAGTAGCCGTTGGCAAACAAGCCCAGTTGGCCTCTGTCAAAGAGAGCTTGTAATTTATTTTGTACGTCTATGAAGTGCTGTTTCAGCGCAGCATTGCCAGTAGTAGTCAGTGGATATTTGGCCTTATAATAGTTGCCATTGTTTTTTCTGGCCAAAGTGACCGTTAACGCAGCTAAAGCTGCTTTTTTCGCCGTATCCGCACCTAAAGCCTTGGTAACATCAACCCAATCCAGCGCATGCAGATGATAAAAGTGCATCACATGGTCGTGGACGTACTGGGCGCCTATCATCAGATTGCGAATCAGTTCGGCGTTCTCTGGAACCGTTACACCTAGGGCATCTTCAACGGCCCTGACCGAGGTAAGGCCATGCACCACCGTACAGACACCGCAGATACGCTGCGAGATATGCGCCGCGTCACGTGGATCGCGACCCTTCATGATCACTTCAATGCCGCGTGCCATCGTGCTGCTGCTATACGCCTTGTCGATGGTTTTTCCATCAGCCTTAAGTACAGCCTCAATGCGCAAATGCCCTTCAATCCGAGTGACCGGATCAATTACTATAGTAGTCATATAAATTCTCCAAATCGTCGCGACACATAGTCGCGGACAAAAAAATAGTTAATCGTCGATAGTCGCAGGGTCTAAGTGGTTGTAAAAACCAACCCCTTGTTGCCCTTGCGCATTAATGGACTTTTTATCCCAGAAATCAGGCTCAGCGCAGCCCAGACAACCATGACCTGCCTCCATGGGGTGTCCGGTGCCCTGGTTCCACTTCAAGGTAGTGCAGGCGTTATGGGTGGTAGGCCCTTTGCAACCCATCATGAGCAGACAATGACCCGCTCGTGCGCCAGCATCGTCAAAGCTTTTGACAAACAGACCTTCTTCAAAGAACTCCTTACGATAGCATTCCTCATGGACGGTTTCGCCATAGAACATCTTGGGACGTAAGTTGGAGTCTAGCTCTGGGGCTTTCTTGTTGAGTATCCAGTAGACCAATGTACCCGCAATGACCTCGGCAATGGGCGGACAACCGGACACGTTGATCACAGGTTTGGTCTTGTAAATGCCGCCGAAGCCATCCAACGCCGCTTTAATAGAAGTTGCCCCAGTTGGGCTTACACCACGTGCATTCGTTGGATTAATAAGGTTAGCAGGCCCCTTGGCCGCAGGCAGTCCACCAAAACTGGCACAACTACCGACCGACACGATCGCAGCGGCATTGGTTGCAGCTTCTTTTAATAAGTCCAACCCGGTCATTCCATGCTGGATGAAATAGCCCGCACCCTTCTTGTCATCAGGCAAGGAGCCATCAACTACCAGGATATAGCCTTCTGGATTGGCAATTGCAGCCGCTTTTGATATTTCAGCTTGGATTCCGGATGGAACCATCAGGGTTTCCTGATAATCCAGCGAAAGTGCCGATAAAATAATGTTCGCTATGGAGTCGGTAGAGTTTGTCGCCGACAAATTGTATCGGGTATTCGGAAATACGTTAACCAGTGATTCCAGACAGCCTGTGCATTCCTGGAAGGAAAGATAGACTACGGAGGTTTTTTTCGCCAACGCTGCCTCAACCAGCTTTGGCATCAGTGAGATGGGTATTGCCATCATGGCCGATAACCCTATGCAATATTTCATAAAACTTCGGCGGCTGACCCCTGAGTTCGCTAATCTGTCACCCAAGGTTTCTATAGGCGGCCATTCATCCAAGGTTTCCACTTCCATATGTTGGGATAGCCGTGAAGCAATACTGGTTCTTAGTTCTTTCTTTGATACGTTTGACATAACACACCTACTAACTTAGGATTAATGTTTACGTAGGTAGCTGCCCGAATTAAGTGGGTATCGTTACCGACGTTTTGCTTTAAGTGGCCGAAAATAATGGTTCGGAACCGCATAAATCTTTAGAAAAACTACTTTTTTTCAGTTAATTCATACAAAAGTTTGCCCAGACTGGTCTGGCCAAACACTACGTCATCTCTTGGGCTTTTTAACAGCTCCGGCAAGAAATTGACCTCAATAAGTTCGGTTAAAATGTCATCGTCCTGATTATAATGAGCGACCCACCAGATCCCGGGGTAGGCGGTTTCCTGTATTTCGGAACGGCCAAAGCTTTGGATACGGGCACTGACTTCGCCTTGTCCCAGTTTTTCCTTGAGAAATTGATAACCTTCTTCACCCAAGGCTGGCAATGCACGCAGATCAAGGGTTCCGTTTTGACCGGTATCGAGCAGCGTTTTCAGCATGGCTTGAATCTCGTGCAAAAGTGTCATAGCCATGTTCAAACCACCTGATTGAGGGAGGGGTACAACCGTGATGGGGATATTGGCAAAAGTATTTATAGACACCATTTTTCTATAAGCTCCGTGGTTAAATTGCAGATGGTGGGTATCGCTTTTTTGACAGCCGGGGTGGGTTCTGTGCCCCAATCAATAGTTCCAGGCTGAACGCCAATTAATGCACGCCTGGACGGTAGTCGATCAGATAGAAGGGCAATCGACATTAAGTCGATCAGCGTAACGTCATGCACACTCGAATTTTTTTGCCGACCCAGGAAAAGATCCATCTCTTCGCCAATAAAAGTTCTCACCGAACCCGGTTCGTCATCAAGTTGAGCCGCATCAATGACAATCAGGTTGGTGGCATCCTCAATTTTACCTATCAATGAAAAACTGAGCGTTCCGCCGTCCAGAAACTCAACTTGCGGAAAATCAAGGTGTTCAGTTTTTAGTTGCTGTACAATATGAACACCAATGCCGTCGTCTTGCAGGATTGGATTACCTATTCCGAGAACTAATGTTTTATTCAACATCATTCAATTAACCTTATAAAATTTAATGTTAAAGAGGTGTGCAACTTATTTATTTTATCCAAATTGTTTTATTAAAAGAGATAAACGGAATCGCAGAGAATAAATATGACAGGTTTTTTTTAGCGCCCCAAAAATAAGTTTTGGCAAGTAACTCATTTACAAAACTAAGGCTACAGAGCCAAAAATTTATTATTGCAAAATAGGTAAAAGTATGGTTTTGCTTTCGTTAGCTATATTCTCGTTAAAAAAATTCTACATGTACCGGAATTTCATTTAATTTACTTATTGTTATCAACACCTATCCTCAGAAAAATATAATGGATAAAAAAATATAGTTGTTGATTTATATACTTACATTGAGCGGGTATGAAAAATGAAATATCACGTATTTTACCTGCATTATTGCCGAAATTAGCGGATTTTAAAATCATGCTGTTTTTCGTTTAAAAATTTTTTATTTTTTATCGGCGATTTTAGCAGCAAAGTTTGCTTTTTTCTTGTAATTTAAAGTAAATCGACCCGCTCAATGTCAGTAGTTGTTGATTTATATATTACCTTATATTTTATAATGTTGTATAGCTTTAAATTTATACCTAATCATGAACAGTTTTAAGGATGTTTATAAACCTATAAAAAGTATTGTAATTATTCAGTGCCAGCTCTTTGCCTATCCTCTTAAGAAGGGGTAGATAACATCCTTTGAAGAGCTGGTATTTGTAATATCATCCCGTTTTTTGTGGCAATCGAATAAGATGACTTACCGGGAATCCAGTTGCAAGGGATGCTAATCTTGGTGTCTCTTAGTTCATCATTTTTTATTTACCTACTATGATTCACATAGAGCCATAAATGTTAAGTATGTCGATAATATTATTTATTTTAATTACAATGGGTTGTCTGTTTTTTAGGGTAGATATTTTAAAATTGAACAATTAATAAAACGGATACGAGCATATCACTGGAACATTAAGTTAACGTTAAGAACACATTAAAATAACATTAATATTTTTCGCTAATGCCGCCTTATGTTCTATACCGTACAGACTGAGATTGTTCTTGCTGCCAAGATATTTCTTGTTTAACTTGAAATTTTAGGAAATTATTTTTTCTATAAAGTGATGGCAAAATAATGAAAGCTTTAGTAAAGCTCGTTAGATTTTGGAGTAATGAGGGTTGTCGAAGAGGAAATGTGATGTCTGAACACGCATTAGAGTAAAGAATACTCAAAAAGAAGCCTTCCAGTGGCTCCACTGGAAGGCTCAGTGAAAGTACCTCAATGTCACGGCTGATAAGCTCGGCAGAGAATCGTATTTTATAAAAACTTCCCTATAGACCACGCGATAGCTCTTATAGACGAAAAAACACCATCGATTGCTGAGTCATTATGTTAAAAGGCTAACCGACCGTTATTTGGCTTTGTAATTATCAAAAACTTTGTAGGTTTCCAGGTTGCCTTCCAGTTTGGAAACGGCTTTTTCGGCCACCATAATAGCGCGGTTCGCTACGGTTAAATCGGACTTGGCAGCGTTTAATTCCGTGAGCGTTGCCTCATGTATAACCGTTAGTTTTTCAAAGGCAATGAGATGGCCGGATAACGCGGCCGCCTTGTTCGCCAGGTCAGTTTTAAGCTGCGTCAGTTCTGACTCGGCGGCCTCATAATGCATCGTTAGTTTTTCAAGTTGCAGCAGACAACCGTTGACATCCGTCATTCTACTCTTCAAATCGATGTCGAGTTCTTCATTGATTTTCAAGGTGGCCTGCAAGGATGACTGAAGTTTATGATTGGCCAATTCCAGCGTGCGTATCTCACGATCGTGCTCTTTCCGTAACGCATCCTGTTCTTTTTGCGAGTCCTGTTTCTCGGTAAGCAGTGCTTTACGTGCGTCATATAATTCCGAGACCTGGCGCGTCAAATCAGCCACTTCAATATGCAAACGGCCATTATCTTTCGTTAAGCTGGATACCACCCGTTCAGTTTCAGTGAGTGTTGACGTTTTCTGCCCCAGTTCTTCTTCCAGCGTTTCTATTTGTTGGGTTTGCACTTCAGAAAAAGTAAAAGCCTCATCTAACGCGTGCTGATTAGTAATACCGGCTTGCCTGAGTGCTTCGCGCTGAACGGCCAGTTCGGTATCGGCCAGAGTTTTGGCAACGTGCCATATTTTCTTTAATAGATCCCCGCCTTCTTTTGACAGTTCACTGGGTAAGTTAACCACTACCGGCAAGTTATCGACCTTAAGATCTTGTTCTTCATGGGCAGCATTCCAAGTCACCAGATATTTGGTAATAGTCGTCAAACTGCCACGACCCAATTTATGCAGTAAGGTGAGTGATGTCGGACGCTCGCCTTGTTGGGTGATATCAAGACAAGCGCGGTGAACTTCTTCTTCAGTTAAACGTTGGGAGGCCATGAGATTGTCTCGCTGTATAAATTGATTAATAAGGTTCAATTATACATAATTATCATAATTATGTAATTACTGAAAAATAATTACTAAGTAACGCGTCAAAAATAAAAAATCCCCCATAGCTTGCCAACGACAAAAAATAATTTATCAACTGGGTGGGTGAAAAAATAATCGGTACGATATTTGCATTAAATAAAAATGATGAGGGGGCGTTAAGCAAGCCTATCTCTTAAACCGGGATAACATACCTTGAAGGGATGGAGGGTATTAGTAAAATCGGGACAAAACGGGATTAAACTTTGCTTATTCACAAGCAGAGCCTGCACACCGAATAATAGAGTCTGAACGAAGAATATAACAAAAACCGTCAAAGAGAATTTACAGGCCTCGTTAACCTACTTTAAGAATCATCGTCACATGATGGCTTACGCCGAGCATATAGAAAGCAATTTACCCATTGGCTCAGGCGTCACCGAAGCTGCTTGCAAAACATTGGTGAAACAACGACTTTGTGGTTCGGGAATGCGCTGGAAAGACAAAGGCGCTAAAGTGATATTATCTTTACGCGCATTGGTTCAGACCCAAGGAAGATGGCAGTAGTTTTGGAATAAGATTGATCAATTTGGCTCCCAAATCTACGCATAATTGACATTATTTAGAATCAGCACCCATTTACCCGGCGTTTTAAAGTAGATATTTAGTAATCTCTTTCTCTTACCCGACTATGCCAAGTGAGTTTTTAATCGACAACCCAATTATCAATGCCACAAAGATCAGCCGACCTCACGTCAGGGCTACCTTACTTTTGGCGAAGGTATTGTTATCGGTACATTGTTATAAGGAACAGTTTGTCAAGAAGCGGTATAATTGCCACATTTGATAATAACACGGCAATACCATGAAACTACTGATACGCAATCTAGCCCGTACCACCACAGAAGCAGATCTTCACGCTTTGTTTGAAGCGCACGGCACAGTGCAGTCCTGTGACCTGGTCATAGATAAAGAGACGGGAACCTCCAAGGGTTTTGGCTTTATCGAAATGCCCAAAATGGGCGAAGCCAAGATAGCAATAAATACCCTTAACGGAAAAAATGTGGCCGGTAACAAAATCCGTGTTAAAAAAGCCGAGTAAGGTCAGCGACTTATATATTGATGGCCATGTGCGCGTTTATAACGGCGACCAAACGCAACTGCCCAGACATCATCTCTCACGCCAGAAACTCTGCCTTCATGCAACCACTGACTATTGGGTAAACGCCATGGATGGACAGCTTTTTATGGTGCTTAACAAGGCGGTAGATCCAGGCCTGATAAAAGTTATTGAAAATGAATTATTGCCTGAATTGGAAGTGCCGGTTCCCGCTCAAGCTGAGCGGAAAGCCGTTGCTACAACCCCCTATCCCCCTAAATTCACCCTGATCTTTGACCGTGAAGGCTATAGTCCGGAATTTATGGCCAGAATGAAAGCCAAGCAAGTGGCAGTTCTCACCTAGTCCGTCGAGCTAGGATGTGCGATATAATAAATACTAACCAAGTCAATAAGTTATAATTATTGAAAAGCATAAAATAGCATTTTTTACGCTCTTAACTCTCTCTCTAAATCGTTATCATACAACGAAAAATCAATGAGTTAGAGTAAAAAAGCCAACTGAATTTATCAGAATCTGGTTGTTTTCCATCCATTTTGTTATCTCACCTTATGGATTCAA
>CAIQND010000445.1 GCA_903873045.1 uncultured Methylococcaceae bacterium
ATGATAGCCCTGGCCGTTTTTGGAGGTCGGTTACTTAATCCCAACAGCGGATTATTAAAGAACTTTATAAGTTCCTATCCAGAAGGCTGGTTAGCCAAATTGCGTTATATCTGGTATCCGGTAGTGATTTTAATACCCATCGTCATTATTGGTTTTGCTGTTGCCGGTTATTATTTGAGCGCACTTGAATTACAGGCGCAATTAATTATCTCGCTGCGGTTAATTTTTCTGGTGATGATTATTCATGAATTGGTGATTCATTGGTTAACGCTGGTTAACCGGCAGTTGGCTATAACCAATGCCAGACAAAAACGCAAAGCCGCTTTTCTGACTGAAAAAAATCCGGCCAGCGGGGGCGAAGATCCGGTTATACCGGTTGATGAACAACTGATCGATATTCCAAAAATAAATGCTCAAACCATCAGATTACTTAACGTATTTATCACCTTAAGCTTAGTTATCGGCTTTTGGATAATCTGGAAAAATATATTACCCGCTTTTTCCTTTTTGGATCGCATTGTACTCTGGCAGCATTTGGTTACCAGTGATAATCAGGAAAGCTATCAACCCGTCACCTTAACCAATTTAATGCTGGCTGGACTCTATTTTTTTATAGCGGTCGTTTCAGTGCGAAACTTTTCAGGCATTATGGAGTTATTGGTATTCAGGCGTCTGGCGATAGAAGCGGGTGGCCGCTATGCCGTTAATCAGTTGGCAAATTATACCTTGATTACTATCGGCTTTATTAGTATAGCGAATGAACTGGGGGGCAGTTGGTCGCAGGTACAATGGCTGGTTGCTGCGCTCAGTGTTGGTTTGGGTTTTGGTTTGCAAGAGATTTTTGCAAATATGGTATCGGGTATCATTTTATTGTTTGAACGCCCGATACGGGTCAGTGATACCGTAACCATCGGCACCGTTACCGGTAAAGTGAGTCGTATCCAAATGCGTGCGACAACCCTGATTGACTGGGATCAAAAAGAACATGTCGTGCCGAACAAAACCTTTATTACCAGTCAGTTGGTCAATTGGACGTTATCAGACACGATAACCCGTGTCGAGATTACTGTTGGCATTGCTTATGGTTCCGATATTGACCTGGCGCACAAACTCATGCTGGACACCGTGCTCTCAACGCCAATGGTATTGGCAGAACCCGCACCGAGTGTATTTTTAGTGGGTTTTGGCGAACATTCACTGACATTCTCCATTCGTATTTTTGTCAGCGAACTGGCACACCGCTTGCCCGTCTCCCATGATTTATATACGCGACTTGAAAAAGTCTTGCGCGAACATAAAATAGAAATTCCATTTCCGCAACGAGATATTCATATTCGTTCAGTAGCCCCAGAATTTGGCGCAATAGATCATGAGCTTTTGAGAAAACACCTATAGACTTTTAGATAAATAATTTCTATGTCGACAGATATAGAGCCATGTAGAAGTAAAGCGACATTCGACCACCATCACCCCAGCCCTCTCCCGGAGGGAGAGGGCGCTTTATGTTGCTTTACTTCTAAGCCACTCTATACCATCTCTTTAAGGGATGCTATGTATATAAACTTACAGCGACACGAATTGAAAATTTAATTTCTGAAAGTCTATATATCTCGATATTCCAGTTTTTATTTATTGATTTTAAAAATGATGCCGGTGAGTCTATCAAATCATAGCGGAGACCAGACAGCCAAACTAATGACGAAAACATATTGATTTATCACATGGATATCATCCCTTAAAGGGATGGTATCCGTTAGCATCGAAATTATTTATCTGAAAATCTATAATGAGAAAAAATACGTCATTGGTTGGTCGGCAACAAAAGCGTAAAATAACGACTATTTGAATCGAGTAATAGTTATTTATGAGTAACACTTTACAATACGAGGCCATGTTCTCCAGCGTGATTGGTCAAGAGTATGACATGCTGCAATTGCTTTGCCCGGCGGCAACCGAGATGAGTCGGTTGGTGGGTGAGGCCGTGCGTGCTTATCCAAACACAACTCAGCCTTTGCAAGTCGTTGAGTTGGGGGGCGGCACCGGCATTACTACGCTGGCTTTATTGACGGCCAAAGATGATCTGTTAGTGTATAGCGTTGATAATGAGCCAACCATGCAAGAGCAGGCCAAACAGCGCTTGCAACAATGGGTAACGGATGGACGGTTAAGCTTTTGTGGCGATGATGCGTTGACGGCATTACAACGATTAGCGGATGACAGCGTAGATATTATCGCGTCGGCTTATACCTTGCACAATTTTTTTAATAGTTATCGAGAGCAGGTTATTAAAGAAATTTTTCGTGTCTTAAAGCCCAATGGACACTTTATTAATGGTGACCGTTATGGCTTAAACGACATTAGGCAGCACACCCGCGCCGTTCAGGAAGAAGTCAGTCATTATTTTAAAGTTCTCACACCGCTTAAGCGTAGCGACTTACTGGAGCAATGGATTGTACATTTGTTTAATGATGAATCAGAAGATCATGTCATGCGTGAAGCCGTTGCGGTGCAGCAATTGCATGATTCGGGTTTTCTGGAGGTTAACGTTAGTCGCCGTCATACAGTGAATGCGTTGGTGACAGCGATAAAACCGTTAAACTGAACACAGTCATCATGCGTTTGTTACTGATTGAGGATGAACATGATTTGGCTCGCCTGTTAAAAAGCAACCTGGAAAAAGCCGGTTTTGCAGTGGATGTGGCTCATGATGGTATTGAGGGGGAATATTTGGGTAACGAAGGTATTTATGAGCTGGCCATACTGGATTTAGGTTTGCCACAGCGGAGTGGTATGGCGGTTTTAAAAAATTGGCGGGCGAAACAAAATATCTTGCCTGTTTTGATACTCACGGCGCGTGATGCCTGGCATGAAAAAGTGGACGGATTTAAAGCGGGAGCGGATGATTATTTGGGTAAACCGTTTCATATAGAAGAATTGGTGGCGCGAGTTAATGCATTGCTGCATCGCGTCCATCAACATTCTGGCGGAAAGTTACAGGTTTGTGGCTTAACGCTGGATGAAGACCGTCAACAGGTTATTACCGAAGTGGGTGAGGTGCATGAACTCACCGGCATTGAATTTAAATTATTACGTTGTTTTCTTTTGCACTCGGGATTAGTGTTGAGCAAATCCACCTTAATCGAACATATCTACGATTTTGATTCGGACAAAGACAGTAACGTGATTGAAGTTTACGTTAATCATTTACGTCATAAATTAGGCAAGCAGCGCATCGAGACACGTAGAGGTCAAGGTTATGTATTTAAGGAGTTATCTGAATGAAGTCGTTGCAACTGCGCTTGGCTGTGGGATTGTTTGTCAGTCTTTGCAGTGTATTTATTATTTTTTGGTGGCTAACCAGTAGCTCAATTCGTGCTTTGGCTGAAGAATCGGTTGCCGAACATCTGGAGCATGATGCGGTCAGTATTCTGGCCGCAATATATACCGACTCCACCAATACGATCGCACTGAATAGCCAGCAGATTGAACCCATCTATCTTCAGCCCTTTTCAGGTGACTATTTTGAGGTTATCATTAATGGCCAGGATATTACTTCACTTTCGTTGTTGGATCATTATTTTGCAATTCAGGCTTTGTCTCCCGGCGAAACCAATAAGCTTTATCGCACCGGCCCCAAACAACAGCCTTTGCTGGTTATGGTGTATGGCTATAATAAACTGGAGCGCAATATAACTATTGCTGTGGCTGAAGATTTGTCGCCCACGTTGGCGAGGATAGTTTCGTTTCAGTATCGATACACGCTGATTGCGCTGGTTTTGTTGCTGCTGTTAATCATCACGCAAGTCATTATTTTGCGTAGTGGATTTTATCGTCTGACCCGCATAGCACAGCAGATTAAAGCGTTGGAACATGGCGAAATAACTCAGCTTGATACGAATGTGCCGCAAGAAGTGGGTTCCTTGGTGTATGAAGTCAATTGGTTGCTTAAGTTGCTTGATCAACGTTTACAGCGTTCGCGCAATGCGCTGGGTGATTTGGCGCATGCCTTAAAATCGCCGTTAACCGTATTAAAACAACTCCCGCATGAACCGGTATTACAGGCTCATCCGGAGATTTGCCAGGTTCTGCAAACCCAAACAACCAATATGCAGAACATGATGGAGCGGGTTTTAAAGCAGGCACGCATGGCGGGTTCAGGGCCAACATTTATAAAATTCAATGGCAGAGAGGATTTGCCCGCTTTAATTAAAGTGCTGCAAAGCGTTTACAGGGATAAAAATCTGACCATTAATTTTGTTCCAACAGAGACCTCGACGCTGTTAATTGACAGGGAAGATATATTGGAGCTGGCAGGAAACTTGCTGGATAACGCCTGTAAATGGGCTGTTTCCACAATAAACTTATATTTTTATGTTAATGAGTCTGCTCACCTGATTGTTGAAGATGACGGGCCGGGTGTTTCTGATGCCGACTTGGCTTCTTTGACACAACGCGGCACCCGACTGGATGAAGCGGTTAGTGGTCATGGACTGGGTTTATCTATCGCACAGTCAATAGTCGAGCAATATGGCGGGCAACTTATTTTGCGCCGATCAACCGATTTGGGCGGATTTTATGTGGAAGCGTTATTACACAAAGTTGAACCGACATAGGAATGGGCGTGAGATTTGTAACGGGCGCATTCGCTATTTGGGGGACACCAGTAACATTGCTCCTTCTCCAGCGGGAGAAGGTGCATAAGGGAAGATTTTAATAGCATGAAAACAGGATCTATAGATTTTCAGATAAGTAATTTCGATGCCAACGGATATCATCCCAATGTCGTTAAGTTAAGCGCAAGTTGTTTAAAAATCCGGGCTACCCACTAAGGAGGGACATTTTTTGTAGGGGCAGGTTTTACGCCTGCCCTTTAATGCCACCCTGTTAGCAGGGCAACCGCAAGGGATTGCCCCTACAAGGCACGGATATCGTTACATAAAATAGCTATCCACGTAAGTCCTGACAAGCCGCAAGACTTAACTTTAAACTGTACCGTCTTAAGTTGGTAGCCCAATACTTTAAAGGTTTTTATGATAAATGTAATAGGATTATTAGCTATCGTTTTTTTTATGGCGGGTTGTAGCAGTATTGGGTTTTTAGAAAACATATCCACGGAAAAAATCACTACCGTTAAAGAAGACAGGGATGGCTTGACTTATTTATCGAATGAAAACAAACCGTTCACGGGTAAATATGACGAGCATTTTGAAAATGGCAAGAAAAGTCTTGAAATCAGTTACCGCGATGGCAAAGAAAACGGCTTAACTACCATGTGGCATGAAAATGGCCAAAAATACGGTGAAATAAACTACAAAGACGGTAAGCAAGATGGCTTAACTACTATGTGGCATGAGAACGGTCAAAAATACGGTGAAATAAATTATAAAGACGGTAAGCAAGAAGGCTTGATGAAGGCATGGCACAAAAACGGGAAGAAAAAAAATGAAATCAATTACCAAAACGGTGCCAAGAATGGCTTGTCAACGGAGTGGTATGAAAATGGAACCAAAAAGTTGGAGGCTCAATTTAAAGATGACAAGTTAAACGGCTTGTCGACAATGTGGGATGAAAGCAGTAATAAAGTCTCTGAAATAAATTATAAAGACGATGAAGAAAATGGATTGTCGATGGCTTGGTACAGCAACGGGCAAAAGCAAGTTGAAACGTTTTTCATGGACGGCAAAGCCAATGGCTTGGTAACGATGTGGTATGAGAACGGCCAGAAAAAGTCTGAAATTAACTACAAAGACGGGACGATAACCGGATTAGTGACAACATGGACTGAAAAAGGGCAAAAAAAAACCTGTCAATCAGCGTCAGCACACTGCCCGTGAACAGCGTAAAAACATCACTACCGAAAGTGACCAGGCGCAGGGTGCTAAAAATACAAACGATTGTTTACCACAACGGTAATTATTCAGTCCCCCTCTTTGACAAAGAGGGGTTAGGGGAGATTTATTAGATAAATCCCTCTCAGCCTCCTTTTTTCAAAGGGGGAGGTTAATACTTAGGAATGCGCATGAAACAACTTAGGCATCTTGCGCCCTCTCCCTCCGGGAGAGGGCTGGGGTGAGGGCTTATAAATGGTTAAGTTATTTCATGCACGATCCTTACCCAAAACGTTACACAAAGGAGTTTGAAAAATGCTGATTGAACGAATAGGCTTTATTGTTTTAACGCTGATGATGGTGTTTTTTAATCACAGTGTATTGGCGGGTACCATTCCTTTAATGTACCAGCCATTACCGGGCTTGACTGCCGGGCAATTGGCTGTGGTGGTCAATGATAAAGACCCCTTGAGTCGACATATCGCTGATTATTATCAAAGTAAACGGCATATTCCACAGGCCAACATGATTCATGTTCGGTTTGATTCAACAGCCAACGCCTTGTCACAAAAGGAGTTTGCCAAGCTAAAAGAACAAGTGGATGCAAAAACACCCAAAGCGGTGCAAGCATTTGTATTAACCTGGCTAAAGCCGTTTCGTGTTGATTGTATGTCAATCACTACCGCTTTTGCGGCGGGTTTTGATCAAGCTTTTTGTGCAAAGGTCTGTGAAGAGAGCCGTAAAAGTCCCTATTTTGCATCCGATAGCGAAAAACCGTTTACTGATTATGGGTGGCGTCCCACCATGACCTTGGCCGGGCGTTCGTTTGATGACGTTAAGCGTTTGATTGATCGCGGAGTGGCGGCTGATTTTACCCGCCCGCAAGGTTCCGCGTATTTATTAAAAACCAGTGATCAGGCGCGTAGCACACGGGCGGCTTTTTTTCCTGAAGTGGTCAAGGCATTTGCCGGGTTATGGCCCGTTAATTATCTGGAACAGGACAGCCTTGAAAATAAAACCGATGTTATGTTTTATTTTAC
>CAIQND010000446.1 GCA_903873045.1 uncultured Methylococcaceae bacterium
ATGATCAAGCGACCCCGATGAAAAAGAACCGATCATCAGCTTTTCATCCGCACTTTCAGCGCGAACAGCGGCACTTAACAACATGATTGTATAAAAAAATAATAACTGACTAAATACGCGCATTAAAAGTACTTCCTGTTTTAAAAATGTTAACTAATCAATACATACCGGCTGCGATCATAGAACACGGATGACACTGATTGGACGGATTTCAACGGATTTTTTTATTTTTAGTTCTCCAACAATGCGGCATCCTTCATTCCTGGGTTTACACTTTTTTGCAATAACCATCGTGTAGATACCATCGTGGCCTGATTACTATACCTTACAGTTGAAAAACGTCGTCGAGGGTTGCAGCGTCCAGCACACGGTCACCCCAGTTCTCAAGCTGTCTGGTCGTAGCCGTAGCGATCTGGTTCACTACCTCGTTAGGTAAAGCACCAAAGCGCCTTACTAGCTGTCGTTGGAGCAATAGAGCCTCACCTTTCTCTATACCTTTCTGCTCATACTCTTTCGCCCACTCATCAAAACGTTCTGCCAATGACATTTTCAACTCCTTCAGATCATTCACCTTGGGTAACACCAAGGCATGTTTGCTTTGCCGCAACAACACTGCCCGAATCCAGATCGCAAAGATGCGCTTCAGCTCCGGATTGCCGTCCAGCCATTCGTTTAACAGTTCAATGAGTTGTATCAGTGCCGCACCGTTCGCAGGGTGCTCAAAGCGGATGACGGCGGCCACCAGGTTTTTTAAGCCAGCCAGGTCAGCTTCGGTGTAATTGTTCTCATCGATCAGCAGATATTTTAGCTGCGGCAAGTAATTGAACACCAACCCAGGCACTTTGGGAATCAGTTCGGCAATATCGGTAGCCGCTGTCCATTTTTGATCACCGTTGTAAAGCACAATCGGCAATACCGGTGGTAGGCGCTTGTTGTCCAAGCTATCGCCACGCCGGATTAAATCCTGATACATCAAGCCAACGTAAACCATCATCCTGACCGCCATAAAAGCATCGACACGACTCTGGAATTCAATGAGGATGTACAAATACACCCACTCACCACCCACTTTAACCCGCCATACGACATCATCGGCACGGTGCCTGAAGTCATCGGTCACGTAGCTGCCCGGCATTTTCTCCAGCGTCTCGTAATCAAGCCCGTGCAGCCATTCATCCGGAATAAAACCCATAACCAAATCCCGCACCAGCTCAGGGGCAGAGAATAGTAATTTGTAACTGGCATCATTTTCTTGATTCATGCGCTCGATTTTACCTCAATGAAAAGCGCTCGACTAGCAGGATCTTTGTCAGGAAAACATAAATTTTCCTACAGCACCGGAACCTTGCCCGGATTACAGGCGTGGTGTAAAGATAACGGCAGCATTAAACGTTCTGCTGTTTCCCAAGCTCCAGCTTGGGAAACAGCCTCACACTCTTCATTGTTAAACCACATGTCCAGTTCTTGGCTGACCTGTTCGTTTGTTATTTCAATAGGAAGTTGTTTCACATCTATTTCATCCTGCTGAATTGAAAATTCCGCACACTATACAAGAAAATTTAGTAAATACAATAAGGTGGATCTAAAAAATAGTCAACAGATAGCTTAGCTTGATGCGTATGGGATTGCTCCCCCCCGCCCCGACCAGCATGGTTGCACCAATAAAAAAAGCTCCGGTAATCTGTTTTAAGCGATATACCAAAAATGGACTAATCTTTAAATTATTCATTTCTAATTAGTTCGCGTAAAATCAGCCATTAAAATTATAATAATTATCCCAAGGAACACCATGAAAAACATTCTTTTCTTAAGCCTTTTGCTGTCTACCGGATCAGCTTTCTCTGATGACGCAAAAAATGAATGGCATAACACAACGCTGTCTGACGCCACGATTGAAAAAATTCAGGCGGCTAAATATGAGTATAAAAAGTGTATTGGCGGTGAAATGCAAAAGTCGGTTTATCAGGAACAAGATAGCCGTAAGGCGACTGATGCCATTATGAAGCAATGTGAAGCGATTTTATCCAAGATGCGTGAAGTCTATACTGAGGCAGAAGTACCTGGCGTCATTGCCGATCGTCATTTAAAGCAAATGCGCTTGCAAACCACGCGCGAAGCCTTGCAGGGCATGATGTTTTCTGAAGCATCGCGAAAAGCGGGCAATCAACAATAACTAATAGAGGATCTTTATGAATAATATGATGTATGCAATTGATTTAACACTAAAACCGACTACCTTTGATTTATGGCATGTCTGCCTGGCGGGAACTGTCGCACTATTATCCCTGATTCTTATTGTATTACTGCTGGTTATGGTGGTAAGTCTTGCCCGTTGCAAGAAAAAACCCGTGGAACAACCACTTCAAAAAGTGGCACCCACTCCCGAACCGGTCGTGAAAATCGTGGAGAAAATTGTCGAAGTTGAAAAGCTGGTTTATGTCCCTGCACCGGAACCTGTGATATTGAAAGAATATACACCCGATGCCGCCTTGCAATTATTGGGACTGCTGCAAAAAGAAGCACGTTTTATCGACTTTATTAAAGAAGATATTACCTCTTACAACGATGCTGATATTGGTATCGCTGCGCGTGTTGTTCATGAAGGATGTAATAAGGCGCTTAATGAACACTTTACTTTAGCCCCCATTCGTAGCGAGCAGGAAGGTGGAAAAATCACCTTGCCACAAGGCTTTGATGCTTCTTCAGTGCGTTTAACCGGCAACATTGTCGGCTCTGCACCGTTTACCGGAACTCTGATACATAAGGGCTGGCAGGCAACTACTATCAGACTGCCAAAATTAACCCAAGGATACAATGCAAGTATTATTGCTGCCGCAGAGGTTGAATTATGAGTTTGTTTGATCATATAAAAAAGAAACCTAATGTTATAAAAAACCCTAATAAAACTGAACCCACAGTCGATAATACCGGTGCTTATCAACCTGAAAATGCAGCGCCTTTTAATTCAGGCAATGACACGCTCAGCACAGAACCTGAAAATCAACAGTTTGACAATATGACCACAGAAAACACATCAGAATCTTCCCAGGAAACAAATAACCAGGAATCCAGTCAGGTCAATGCTCCTTTAGCAGCCAAGCGGTTCTCGGTCGGTATCGATTTAGGTACGACTCATTGTGTTTTGTCCTACGCGGACATTACTGATATTGATGATGGGGAATTTTCCCAGCAAGTTATGGCCATACCGCAGTTGACATCGCCCGGTGTGGTTGAAGACAGCTTTCAGTTGCCGTCATTTTTGTATCAGGCGCACGAAGCAGAACTTGCTGAAGGCTCTACTTCGTTACCTTGGATTGTAAAACCAGATTATCTGGTGGGTGAAATAGCCCGAAACTTGGGCAGTAAAACCCCCATTCGCCTAGTATCCAG
>CAIQND010000447.1 GCA_903873045.1 uncultured Methylococcaceae bacterium
ACATTGGGTGCTGGATGTGACTTTTAGAGAAGATGAATCGCGCATTCGTACGGGTTACGCGCCAGAAAACTTTAACATTTTCCGTCAACTCGGCATCAATATGCTAAAAAAGGAACCGTCTAAAATGAGCATTAAGAAAAAACGCTTTGAAGCCGCTTTGAACGATAAATTCAGGGAGAACGTGGTTTTCCTGGCCTAAAATTTATATGCGGTTACCCTGCTGCAGGGGACTATAAGTTGGTAGCCGCATTTCTGGCCAAAATATTCAATTAGGCTTTCTGGTATACTTCGCTCGATCGTGTTTACGGAATTTATATTAAGATCAGGCTCCTTCTTATCGCCACCCTAAGATTTAAAGAATGGTCGGCAAAATATGTGTTGAGAAAGTTGTTCAATCCCTGCATTTCAACGATGTTAGATTTAGTATTTTTAGCGAAAATTTAAAAAACTATTTTTCAATGGAGGTAATAAGTTTAAATTGGGCTAATTTATATGGCCAAAGCATAGGGAAAACTCTTTGGATGGGACTTTAACCCGCTAAATATATTACTGTTTCTGCGAACGGTCAGGCCTTGCACATCACTAATATTCCCAAGCCTGATCAAGTGGGCATAAGCCATTCGTGCCCACACGAACCTTCGGATTAATCAAAATCTATTTTTTTATTTTCTATAGATTATGACGCAGGCGCAGTCGTACTCACACAATTACTTACTGCTGCCGACCGGGAGATTAATTTTAAGTGAGTAATTGACAACTTTATTGCCATCTTTGGCACCACCCATTAAATACAATCGAACAGTATACACACCGTCAACAGGTAATTCTCCCTTAAAATGATTGCCAGAACTTGAACCTATAAATAGCGCCGCATCAGTACCGGGAGGAAAAATATTGAAATACGCTGCGCCTTTACTCGCTTTAAAGTCAACCGCCATCGTCTGTCCGGCTTTGGCGCGTAATTGATAATCCAGGGTTTCATGACCTTTAATCTTGCCGCTAACCGTTGTACCCGATGTCCCTTTTTTGAACTGAATTTGTTTTTGAAAAATGCTTGCTTCAGCCCAAATAGTGGTCGTTCCAAACATCAATAAACCAGCGAATATATAAACGAATAATTTTTTCATGGCGTCTATTCCTCTGCTAAAAAAAATGATGACACTCAAAGTTAGGTAACTACTCTCCCGACTTATAAAATTTGATAATTTTTATTTATTAAAAAATTATAAATAAATCAATCTGTTGCGTGAATAGTCACGCAAATATAATCGTGCCTCCTGATCACAAAACGACCAACGCCAGCTTTGGACTCCAGAAATTACAAATGCCGGCGTTCAAAACCAGCGCTGAAATTATACCTCACGTTTTGTGACGTGAAAACAAGGAAATCAGCCCCTAAAATTAACTATTTACCATTTGTAGACTTAAGAGATTAATCGACCAACCAAGGTACGACCACTATAACAATCACCACTCTCTGACCTCGCGTCACACCCGCACAATCTAACCCTATTCGTTATAACTTATTAGAGAGAAGTAAGTATTTACGGGGTTGTCAGGTCTAGGTTGGTAGTTTGTTTTAACGTTAATAATACGTTTGTACCCTTGTTACATTTTAATACGTCTAGTGTCGCACCAATATCTCTTGATCGCTTTTCCATGTTAATCAATCCTCTATTCTTTTTCAGTGGCTCGGGTAAGCCAGTGCCGTCATCACAAACAGAGAGTATTAGCGTTTCATTTTTCAAGCAAGAAATAGTAATCCAAATAAAATCCGGATTGGCGTGTTTTAAAGCATTTGTTATAGACTCTTGAATAATCCGCAAAATTTGGAGGGCTGTGCTTTCAGGAATCGTGGGCGATGGATCAAGATTAATATCCCAAACTAATTTTGTAGGCATATCCGACACTCTATAACTTAGCCGGTGTCGATAGTTAATCAGGATAGTTGCAAGATCATTATCTTGGCCGTTTAGTAAATCAACCACCAGGCGCAAGTCGCCTACACATTCGTCCAGCAGTTTCGCCACTTGGCTTTGACTCAATTCCCCGTGCTTAATCATCAGACGGGCACTCATGAGTTGCGAGCCAAAGCCATCATGAATATCCTCAAGCAAACGGTTTCTTTCCTCCGCCCTTGATTGCTTGATCTGCAATGCCAAGCGTTGATTATTTATTTCAGCGATTGCTAAAAGTTCGCGTCGTCTTGAGCGATCAAGGGCTAAGCCAATATAGCCAAAATGGCCTATCGTAGCTGTAACCATTAATAAAATGACGAATATTTTTCCGATATTGCCATCAAGTATAGACACGTTGATGTCACTTTTACCCAGTAAGACAAAGATGCGTAACAAAAACACACTCGCGAGGAGGACATAAACGACGGCAATCCACTTGGCATTAAGACTTTGCTCCTCGTGACCAATCTGCCAAGCCAGTATCCCAAGGTAGGAAAACAAACCTATACAGACCACGTTGAAGTATTGAGCTCGTAACACTTGATTGACCACAAAAAAGTGAATCGCCTCAAAGCCAAGATATAAAATGGTTATCGCAATCACTATCCAGTGCGTGCGCCAAGGCCTACCTTGATCTATACGCAACGCTTGAATGCGGACAAAAACCGCAGCAAATATTAGCAATGTTGCAAACCACTTTAGGCTACCGATCTGTAAAATATGCATAATCATGGATAGACCTACCAATAGGCCACCGATACACCACAGAGCGATCGGATACGAACGTTGTTTTATTAACGCGATCCAGGTGAATACGGACATGAATATATAAAGCACTCCGACTAACAGAAATGCAGTATGGGAATCAAAGGGAAACATTAGGCTCTTCCTGATTTCGTAGGGTGGTCACTTCATGTAGATCCTGCTCATCAATATAAGCGAGATAAAGGTATTTTAAATTAAAAACAATGTGTGAAGAGCTATTTTCTGTTATATGGGCGTATCTAAATATCTTTATAGAGCCAGGCTCTAGGAGTCTTTCTGACTTAAGAATTAATTAAAAACAATAAGTTATAACGTGGCGGAAGATAAAATCCGTTAATTCTAACATCAAGGTTGTGTAATTAACGTAAAATTCGGTAACCAATAAAATTTAATTCGTTTTAATTCAATTAATTATAAATCAGACCGACTCTTAGGTAAGAAAAAATGGCTACCAACTTAACACGGGACAGACCTGACAGGTTTTATAAACCTGTCAGGTCTAACTCCAATATTTCGGGCTACAATGGGTAGGCGACAGGATTACCACGAACGGCTTAATTTTAAACTGTCCCACCTTACGTGGGGGCTACCCACTTAAGCCGGGACAAGTAATTTTAGTTAAAGCCGTCATGCCGGCATTCCTGCCGGAATGACGGACTTTTTGGCATTTAGCGAATCATTTTGTTGCTCAGTGTCCCGTCTTAAGTGGGTAGCCTACGTGGGTAGCCGAAAAAAGAGGCTCTTCTGACTTTGGCGTGATCAATAAAGTTGTTAAATAACAATATGATATAATCTATTAATCACTTGGCAGATTCTAAAATAATAACCACTTTTTCGTTTTTGTAATATCCCTAACCGATTGTTTTATCTGCAAATTA
>CAIQND010000448.1 GCA_903873045.1 uncultured Methylococcaceae bacterium
ATATTTTAAAGGTTTGTTTTTAGCCAAAATAATAACATATAGTCATTAGCAATGAAAAAAATTAGCCGGGGTGTGAATGATTACCACGGGTTATCATTTAGACGCGATAAATCGCGTCTCTACGGAGATTAATTTATGCTTGATAGATATAAGGTGATTTCTGCGAAAGAACTTGCCCATTAGACGAATCCAATCGTTTTCTTGATTGGGAAAATCCTACTTTTAATGGGTAAAATATTCTCCGGAAATCACCTTAGGAACGTGCATGAAATAACTTGACCATTTATATCCCCTCACCCCAACCCTCTCCCGAAGGGAGAGGGAGCAAGATGTCTAAGTTATTTCGTTCGTATTCCTTAATTCGACATGCTTAGCATGAAAACCTTCAAGTACGTGAATATGTATAACACCATTCACAACGTCAGCGTATTGTTTTATCGGATTTAAGTTCATCATTAAATACTCCTCGAATCATCTTGATTTTAGTGATTGGCATGCAACAATTTAAAAAAGCCAACCCTTTTTTACTCCAATTGAAGTATTAAATTATTTAATTCCCTTGCCCCATTGTCCGGCATAAAAGCGTTCACTCAAGGGCATCCGCGATCGGGCGGCTAATTCGGCTTCTTTAAAATCATTATCAAGCACGTCAACATCAGCCTGATAACCGACTGCCAGCATTGCCATGGGTTTGCAATCAGCGGGTAGCTTAAAAACTTCACGGGCTTTTTCGGCATCAAAGCCGCCCATTTGATGCACAATCAAGCCCAAGGCAGTGGCTTGCATGCATAGGTTGGCGCTGGCTGCACCGGTGTCGTAAATCGACCAGCGATTAGGTTGACCATTATGATTAAAGTTTTCCATCGCAACGGCGAGTATTAACACCGGCGCATTTCTGGCCCATAACCGGTTTTTTTCAACCACGCTGGTCAAGGCATTTTCCCAACTGGTTGCATCGATGGCTTTATTGCACACCACAAAACGCCAGGGTTGGTCATTAAAACAAGACGGTGCCCAACGTGCAGCTTCCAGCAGCGCCAATAAATCGTCATGGCTTACGCACTTGCCAGAGTCAAACGCTCTGGGGCTCCAACGTTGTTCAATAATGTCGTGGATTTTTACTTGAGTTATTGCTGGTTTATGTTGCATGATAAGTACCTCAATTTGATTGGATAAAACGGGTTTATAACCAATATCGTTAAGTTAAGCGCCTCTTGGCAAGATAAACCGTTGGCTGAGCGGAGCCGAAGCCCGCAAAATCGCTTTGACTCCGCTCAGCGAACGGCTTAACTTAATGACATTGGATTTATAACTGTTTAGTTTAGTGCGCATCCGCTCACCCTACCTGACTATCTTAAGGAGGTATAGTTATTATTTAAGCGCCTGCCTTACCACGCATTTCTTTTATTGGCAAGGAAAAGTAAAAGGTACTGCCCTTGCCGACTTCGCTATTAAAATGCAAATAACCCTCATGCGCTTCGATAATGGAGCAGCAAATCGATAAGCCCATGCCCATGCCTTCTGTTTTGGTGGTGTAAAAAGGCATTAATATTTTTTGTTGCTGATCTTTGCTAATGCCGGGGCCATTATCTTTTATTCTGACTTCTATGCCCTTATTAAGCGTTAACAGGCTATGGATCGATATTTCTCGCGGTTGATTATCAGGGCAACCATCAAAAGCATCGGCACTGTTTCTGATCAGATTTATAATGACCTGTTCAATTTGCAGCGTATCCACATTAACAAACGGCAAAGAATCTTGTAATTCGAGACTTAACGCTATATTGCTCAGCTTTAGCTCAGGCAGACACAGACTAACCGCCTCTTGAATTAATTCATTAAGGTCGGCCGCTGCAACTTCCTTGGTATTGGATTTAACAAACTCTCTCATGCGACGAATTATTTGCCCTGCCCTTAATGCCTGTTGTTGGGTTTTATAGACTATCTCGGCAAGCTTGTCCAAGTTAGGGTATTTAGTTTTCATCAGGTTTAAACTGGCTTGCGTATAGGTAGCAATGGCCGTTAAGGGCTGATTAACTTCATGGGCGATGCCGGACGCCATTTCGCCCATTAACCCAAGGCGCGTAACATGGGCCAATTGGCTTAGATGCTCTTTGTCTTGCTGCTCTTGATGCTTACGCTTGGAAATGTCCGTATGTGTGCCAATCATTCGTAAGGGCGCACCCTCTTCAGCATAATCAACCAAGAGACCACGGCCCAAAATCCATTTGTAACTGTCATCCTTGCAGCGCAGACGATATTCAACGACGTAAATCGCCGTCTTTCCATCCAGGTAGGCTTGCAGCACTTCTGCAACATGTAATCGGTCATCAGGATGAATACGATCCAGCCATTCCTGATTGGTAGGCAATATCTCATCTTGGCTATAACCCAACATCTCTTTCCAAAGACGCGAATAAACGGCTTGATCGTTCAGGATATTCCAGTCCCAGACACCGTCACCGGCACCTTCTATGGCACATTTCCAGAGAAATTCGCTCTCACGTAGCGCCTGATCTATTTGTTTACGCTCGGTGATATCGCGCGAGGAGCTAACAAAGTTAGTCACCTGGCCTTGTGCGTCAAACACCGGAGAAATCGTCAATTCGTTCCAGAACAGCGTGCCGTCTTTATGATAATTGAGTATTTCGCCGGAAAATGGCGTGTTATTTTTAAGAGACTGACGTATATTACTTAGCGCTTGTGGATCGGTGAGCGGCCCCTGAATAAAACGACAATTCTGACCCAAAATTTCTGCCTGGCTATAGCCGGTTATTGATGTAAAGGCATCATTAACCCACAAGATATTTTGATCATGACTGGTAATAAGTACGCCTTGAGTGATTTGTTTCAAGGCAAAATTACTTAGGTGCAGCTTATCTTCCACCAGCTTGCGTTCGGTAATGTCAGTGATAAATCCGTGCCAGAGCGTGGAACCATCA
>CAIQND010000449.1 GCA_903873045.1 uncultured Methylococcaceae bacterium
CAGGTATTTTTTGGCTGAAGGTTGCTCACGTTCAATTAAATACTTGATATGCAATTCTTCAAGATCCGAATTGGCACAGTAAACCGTGTAAGTTTGTTCAAGCAGGTGCAATAAAAAATGTGCATCGCCCGATTCATCAATTAAAACGACGACCGGATGCGTTGCAAAAATACTATTCAGATCGTTTTGTAGCCAAGTATCAATCATCGTTCATTTCCGTTGAATGTATCTATTCGTAATCTTAGAAAAATCATTTGCTGCAAGTAATGAGTTATCTAAGCTGCCCAATCCTCTATTCTCAATCCCGCAATACGTTCAAACTCACGCACATTATGCGTGACCAGTGTAGCGTTTTTCGATAGTGCATGGCAGGCAATCCAAAGGTCATTGCCGCCAATGGGCGTGCCTGCTGTTTTTAGCAGCGTAAATTGTGTAGCGTAGTGTTGGCATAGACTTGGATTGGTGTCGTATTGGACCGGAATGATCTGGGTCAGCTGATACAACTGGTTCATCACCTGAGTTTTGCGTGTGCTTCGTTCTGCACCCTTAAGTAATTCGGCATAAGTGAAAAAAGACATACACAACGCGGATTCTTTATCCAGTGCATTGATGCGTTCGGCCACAGCGGGGGGTTTGTTTTTAAGCAAATAGATGAGAATATTGGTGTCCAACAGGTAAATCATAAAGACTCGCGATCTTGCATGACCGGCTGTTGCTGATAATCTCGTTCAAGCTGGCTAACAAAATCGTCATCAAATCCGTTCAGGACAGCCAATAAAGCCATGCCACGATTAATCGGCAACGGATGAATCACCAAATCGCCGTTAGCGTTTTGACTAATTTCAACCTGACTCACATCCAGTCGAAATTCTTGCGGAATACGCACCGCTTGGCTGTTGCCGTTTTTGAAAATGCGTGTAGTTAAAGTTGCCATAGACTACTCCTAATGTATGTACATAAGTGTGTGTATTATAATTTTAGACCTGTCACCTTGCAAGTGATTATTTACCATTCCGCTACGGCTTCATCAATCGGTAAAGAAGCTAAAACATCGAGATCTTCTTCAACGTTATAGCCTTCAAACCAATTTTCCCGTAGTGTTTTTGATGTTGCTGTCATGCCATTTTGCGTGAGCAAATCGGGCGCGTTTGATTCCAATGCCATAAAAATAATTTCAATTGGACGATGACGAAATTCGACTGGAACAGCAATAACATCTTGTGGGTCTTCAATAATTTGACGTAGTACAAACATATATTCTTCTCCTAATTGACGTTCTTACCAATCTAATAATCTCTGTAGGATTAGGCGCTAGCCGTAACCCGACACACATACTCCACATATTTATAACTTTAAAAATCGTCCACGTTCCAAAATTTGATCCAAATGAAAATCAAACTGATCGCTCCAATAAATCCGTTGATTTTTAAACTTTACCGTTTTAAATAAGGCAAAATCATAAAGCGGTTTGTAACAGGGGATTCGTTCCAACTCCGCCTTTACATCAAAATCAATGATCGAATCGTCATCTAAAGAGATGCGAAGGATATAATTATCTTTTGGCTCTACATTAATCAACTTCATAAATACCTCAGAATTATCTTAACGGTTCAATGCGGAATGGTTCTTGACCTGATACGGCTAATTTCCAATCGATCATTAAAGATTCTTGGTATAACTCAATCCAGGCCTGTACCAAGCGCCTTTGTTTGCGCGGTAAACTACCCGAAATTAACTCACCATCCAAAATTGAAAATACCGCCTCATCATCCTGATATTCAGCGTGAATGTGCGGCAAATTGTGTTTTCCATTATCATAAAAATACATCATAATTTGGATGCCATAGAAAATGGATATAGTTGGCATTATTTATTCTCCTGTTTTAATTTGTCCACGAAACACACGAAAAAGCACGAAAATATCATAATACAATTCGTTCTGCTGTTGCTTTTGGATAACAGCCAAAGTTGACTAACAATCCCAAACGCATTCCGGTAGCTTTAAGATAATTTAACACCTGTGCTTTATGTGCTGGCGTTGTATCAGAAAGCGCTTTAAGTTCAACAATAATAGAGTCATAACAAATGAAGTCTGGAATATAGATTTGCCGCAAGGGTTCGCCTTTATATAAAAGCCGCAGTTCTTGATGTTCAAAATAAGGAATGCCACGTATTGATAATTCCTTACTCAGACACTCCTGATAAACTGCCTCAAGAAAACCACAGCCCATTTCCCGGTAGACATCAAATACAGCACCTTGTATCTGATAGCATTCTTCTCTATACCAAATTTCCTTAGTCATTTTCTAAACCTACTGTCCACGAAAAACATGAAAGATTTGATTTTTTTGTCCACGAAAGACACGAAAGACACGAAAAGTTGCTTTTAAAATTTTCGTGCTTTTCGTGTCTTTCGTGGACTCTAATATTTTAATTTTACCAATCGGCATTGAGGTATTTTTTCAATTGGCCTGGGTTTAATACTTCGTAAGGGATCATCTTCTTTTTCTGTAACGGCGCAATGTTTTTGCCTACCCCATCGTCAAGGATTGGATTGTAGCCTTCGGCCAGCAGTTCATCTATTTTCACCTTGAAGGCTTCAATCTCCTTGAGCTGCTTAAAGATTTTATCTTTTTTGTTTTGGGCATCAGCGCTGTCGTTGTTTGCCAAATCACTTTGGCGATTCATCAAGGCTCTTTCGCGATGCTCGATATAAACCGAGCGTATCCGCA
>CAIQND010000450.1 GCA_903873045.1 uncultured Methylococcaceae bacterium
CTTTAAAGCTTATGATTAGGTGAGTCACAAAAGACAAAAAATATACGTGCATCGCTTTGTTGGCAACGAGAAAATCAGGACACTGATACTTAATCAGTCATTGCTTTGTATTTTTAAATAACACGGAAGGAATTTTACAAATAAAGTGCATAGTTAGTTATACGTCTTATACCTCGTGGCATATTTTATAGAACTAAATAATGGTAAGTGATGATGAATTAATCAATCCTATCAGGAAACCCGAAGGCATCCCGATAGGATTATATTGCTGTTAGATCAAGCTTTTTAGAGCTTCAAAATCTTTTTTGGCATCTCTTAATTCTTGCTCGGCTTCTTGTAGAGCAGAATCTTTAGCGTGTGACAGAGCTGACTTCAATTTTCTATTAGCTTTTGAGCGTGCATTATCTACTTTATCATTAGCATTGATTTCTTTACTTAAATCAATTGCTGGCTTGATAAGAGCAGCTGCTTCCTCGTTACTTGCACCTTTGCTAATTCCTTCAATGGCAAGTTGTATTTTAGCGGCTACCATATCAATTGCTTCAGCAGGTGGATAGGTAACTCTTCCCGCATCAGTTTCAGCTAGAGCTGAATTTGAAACAGCACCCATAGAAGCTGCAATAAATAAAGGTAGCAAGAATTTTTTCAATGTTTTCATATTTTACTAGTCCTCAAGTGGTTGTTATTTCTAGTTATAATTGGCAAAATGCAAATTGTAACATCTGCCGAGGATAATTCTAACACATTTAGCAAGTAATTAACCTGTTAAGGTGGGTTAAATGCAGGTATTAAGAAATATTTTTTATACTATAAATCTTAAGTAAACAGATTCAATCACAGAGTTGGCTGTAATTGAATCTGATTTTACAGTATATTTTTATTAATGTGACTCGTCGTATTTAGCTTTCATTTCTGAAAATGACTTTAAAGCTGACGCTAATCCGGCTTCTGCAGCAGCAGCATCGCCTGCATCAACTGATTTACGGGCCGCTTTCAATACATCAGTTGCTTTTTGACGTTGACGTTCAGTAATTTCAAAACGAAATTCTTTTGAAGCTTGAGACGCTTCAAGAATAGTTTTTGAAGCAGCTGGTAAATCACCCGCTTTAATTTCAGCCTGTGCTGCAGTGATGCCTGAAAGAGTGCCTTCAATAGCTTCTTTAACTGCGGCTTCACCTTTAGGTGCAGCAAAAGCTGATGATGAAATTGCAGCCATAGATGCTGTCATAACAATAGAAATTAGAACTTTTTTTAATGCTTGCATTACTTATAAAACCTCAAAATTGATGATTGGATTATTTTAGAAGCAGGTTAATTAAGGTTAACTTTTTGCATTTACAATACGCTCAAATTAATAACCTAGCTACTGTGTGCGATTTTAGCACAGAAAATAAATTAAAGATGAATGATAATAATTAAATCAGGTGACTTGCATTACCCGTCCAAGCAAGCTGATACCTAAGAAGCCTGCTGTTCTTATAGCTATATGAATAAAAACGATTTTATTTTTAATGAAACCGCGTGCCTTAAAATTATAGACAAAGACGATCCCTCGTGTGTAATTAATTTAACCCCAGCGTTATCGTTTTGCGATCCCAAGCTATGGCCTTTCAGCCAAATACGCCTTGGCTACCTACTTAAGGCCGGATAGTTTAGTTCGCTGAGCGGAGCCTGTCAAACTGTAAACTGGAAAATAAAGGGTACCCTTCTCGTGGATTATTTTTTATAACATAATCTGAAAAATTGGCTACCAGTTTTAGACCGGTCAAGCAAAAATGCTTAACCGTCAATAGGGTTAACTTAATGATAAAGCATCAAAAGAGACCGTTCGCTGAGCGGAGTCGAAGTGAGTTGTCCGCTTCGACTCCGCTCAGCGAACGGTTTAACCTTAAACTGTCCCGCTTTAAGTAGGTAGCCGAAAAATTCAATCGCTTTTTCTGATACTAAAAAAACTTAATTTCTTCTGCCATGATTTATCTTCCGGTCTGATGGGCAATGGAAATAATACCGTCACTTTGAGTCCGTCAAATTGCGACACGCCTAAAATCAGATCTGCATTATGAATAGCAGCAATACGTTGCACAATGGAAAATCCCAAGCCCGTGCCCTTTGCCGTATTGGCCGTTTCAACGCAACGATGAAAACGTTCCAGAGACTTTTCATATTGATCAGGCGCTATGCCCGGCCCGGAATCTTCAACACAGATTTGTAAATATTTCTCCTGACCAGTCACGGTTATTAATACATTGCCTTTGGCGGGGGTATATTTGATCGCGTTATCAATAATATTCCGAATCAAAATTGAAACCAACGGCCCGTTAACAATAATGGGGGCAGGATTATCTTCAACAAACTCCATCAAAATCTGTTTTTTATGCGCCTCAGGTTCCAATTCGGCAATCACATGAACCACTTCACGGCTTACCATGGTATTTTGTTTGGTTAAAAACTCCGTATTGGATTCAATGCGTGAAAAGGTCAGCAATTGCTGCACCATATAAGTCATTCTGTTAACGCCTTGCTTAATGCGAGAAAGCGCCTGCTTACGGACTTCTTCATCGGTTGTTCTTAAGGCGACATGCGCTTGTGTCAATAACCCGGCTAGAGGCGTTCTTAATTCATGAGAGGCATCAGCAGTAAAGCGGCGCTCATGTTCAAAAGCCTGTTCAAGCTGGACAAAGAGATTATTGATCTCATTAACCACAGGCACAATTTCATTGGGCAGCCTTTTGATAGAGAGTGGTTTAAGGTAACTGGCCTCGCGCTTGGCGAGTGCTTTTTCCAATCTATTGATGGGTTTTAAGGATAAACCGACAATAAACCAGATAACCAACCCTAAAAAGGGCAGACCAATCAGAAACTGGGTAACTAATTGTGAGGAGATTTCATCCGTCAATTCTGCACGAATCTCTTCTTTCTGACCGACGTGGATAATATATTCACCGGTTGAGTTGGTAATGCTGAAAACGTGCCACACATAATCATCAATCTTGGTTTCACTAAAACCATGATCTGACGAAGCAAAAGCAAATAGGGGGGCACTATCCGAGCGTAACATCAAACCGTCTTTTTTGGACCATAACTGAAAGGCAATTTTTCTTTCGTATTTATGACCCAAGGCATTAGCCTGTAACAGGTCATCAAAAATCGGCCATAACTGATCATCAATATTGGTTTGATTAAAGCCATGCACTGAAAATGCGGACTGGTTTGTTGAGCGCAGCAACAAACCATCATCCTCTGACCACAACTGAAAAGCACTTTTACTTTTAAACTTACGTTTTAAAGCGTAGGTATGCAATATCTCGTCGGCTTTTGCCTGCTCCTGGCTCCAGTGTCCGGACAACGAGCCTTCTCTTAGCAGGCTTTCGACAAAGGCATTAAGCACTTTAGCTGATTGTGCCAATTCCGCATCAAACAGATTGGCCACTTCATCACGCGTTACTTTATAACTGACATAAGCGGCAATTCCCCAAATAATCATGGATGCCGAAAGCAAACTGATCAGCAATAATTGCCGAAGGGAATAATTCATAGTTCGTCATCATTATCAATGATATAACCAACACCTCTAACGGTGCGAATAAGCGTTGGATCGAGCTTTTTTCTAAGATAATGGATGTGAACTTCAACTGTATTACTTTCTACATCAGATTCCCATGAGTAAAGACTTTCTTCAAGCCTGGAACGAGAAACCACCTTGCCGATGTTGCTCATCAAAAAACTCAGTATCTCAAATTCTTTTTGCGACAACTCTACCTTCTCATTGTTAAAAGTAACCAAATGCGAGGCGGGATCTAAGACAATACCTTTATACTCAATAGTTGGCGCACTTCTGCCCTCGCTCCTTCTTGCCAACGCCCTTAACCTTGCGCAAACTTCATCCAGCTCAAACGGTTTAATAACAAAATCGTCCGCACCACTATCCAAACCCAACACACGGTCAGGAATCGTGTCTTTAGCCGTTAACACCATCACGGGCGTTTCGTCTTTACGAGCTCTTAACGCCCGCAAAATAGACAATCCATCCATATCCGGCAAGTTAAGATCCAATACAATCAGCTCATAAGTATTGAGTTTTAAAGCTTCATCAGCCAGTTTGCCATTGGTTAGCCAATCAACTGCATAACCTTCCATCTTTAAACCGGCAACCAAACCATCGCCCAGTATTTCATCATCTTCAACCAGTAAAAGTCGCATTTATCCTCCAAAAACTTTCA